>VYEH01000185.1 GCA_009843005.1 Pseudomonadota bacterium
GAGATATAGAGGAATCGCTGCTCGGGGTCGGGCGAGAAAGCCACGCCGCCCGTCGATCCGCCGCCGCCGGTGCCGGGAGCGAGCACGAACTCCTGCAGGAACTCGCCCGCCCTGGTGGTGACGTGAATGCGGTTGGCGCGGCGGTCGGCGGCGTACACCAGGCCGTCGTTGGAGACGTTCAGGGTCAGGTGGCCGGCGAAATCGCGGGGCATGCGGCCGTTGGGGACGTACCGGTGGTCGGCGTCGTCTGTGCTGATGTCGGCGAGCGGCTTGCCGTAGGCGCCCCAGCCGCGCTTGAACTCGAAGGTGTCCAGGTCGTATACAAGCACGCGCCCGCCGAGGTAGTTGTCGGCGACGTATATCTCGTTGTCGGCCTCGACGATGCGGATTTCCTCGATGCCGCCCACGACCATGGGCGTTCCGGGGGGATACTTTTCGCGGAATTCGGCCGCCGCAGCCGCGCGTTCGGCGCGCCGTTCAGGGTCCGGGGAAGACGTGGGCATGAACACCTCGGCGTGTTCCAGCGTTCCCTGGCCGGGGACCCGTTCCACTGGCGGCGGGAGTCCCACCTGCCCGCCGCCCTCCCGCTCGGGCGTGCGCGCCAACTCGGCGAGGATTTCGCCCGTACGCGGATCGTACTTGCGGACCGTGTCCTGGCCGACATAGACAAATCCGTCGTCGTCGACATCCATGCCGTGACCCTGGGCGGGGTCGAACCATCCGATGACATTTCCCGACCGGTCGAAATGCAGCATTGAAGGCGGGCGGGCGCAGCACTCGGAAACCGGTGGCGTCAGTTCAGCCAGCAATTCCATGTCCGCCAGGTCGTTGGGGCGGTTGAGTACCCAGACATTGCCGTCCGCGTCCACGGCCAGCCCGGTGATGCCTCCGAGTTTCCAGTTGTTCGGCAGCGGCTTCGGCCAGGTTGGGTCGGGGTAGTAGTCCGGCGCTGTCTGGGCGCCGATGCCGGCGGTCCACAGGCCCAGCGAAGCCGCGGCCAGCGTTGCGATCCTTCCCGATATTCCCCTTGTCCTCATCGCGCCCCCTTGTCCGGATCACCGCTTGGGAGCAGTTTATCCCGAAATCCGCCAGCGAGTTATCCTGACTTCCGGCGGCGGTTACGGAACTCAGGTTCACGGCGGCCTGTGCTAGGATGGGCGCCCATCCGGAACAGCTCATACCAATAAGGGCGACGGCCTGTTTCGGCGTCGAATCGGGCGCCGATATGCGATCGGCAATCGCTCCGGAAGAGGTGGATCTTGCCAGTCACCCTGCGTCAGTTGCGTTACTTCAAGGCCGTGGTCGAATACGGCTCATTCAGCCGGGCCGCGGAGGGCGTGCATGTCTCCCAGCCGGCGCTCTCGCTGCAGATTCGGGAACTCGAAGCGGGACTGGGCTCGCTCCTGTTCGAGCGCGACGGCCACGGCGTCCTGCTCACGCCGCTGGGCCGTGTGGCCCACGAGCAGACCCTCAGGATACTGGACGAGGCCCTGCTCCTGGAAACCATGGGCAAACGCTTCGCGGCAGGTCCCTTCCGCGTGGCTCTGGGCGTGATCTCCACGGTGGCGCCGTACCTGATGACAGGGCTGCTGGAGGAGCTTGAGAACGCACCGATTCGTGTCGAGCTCGATGTTCTGGAAGCGCCCAGCAGCGAGATCGTGTCGGGGCTCCTTGCGGGACGGGTCGATGCCGCCATCGTCTCGCTGCCGCTGGGATTGCTGGAGTTGGAAGAGCGCCCGCTCTTCGAGGACCGCTTCCTGGTGGCTGGCCGTGCGAAACGGCTGGTTACGTTCAGCGGGCTGGAGGACACGCCCCGGGCAGCGGACCTGGCGAAGTCCGATATCGGTCCGTTGCTGACCCTGGGGGAAAATCACTGCCTGGGCGACCAGGTGTTGGGTACCTGCTCCATGTGGCGGGTGGAGGACATTCGCCGCGGCTCGGAATCCCTGGCCACGCTGACCCGGCTGGTGGCCAACGGAGCAGGCTTGACGCTGATGCCGGAGACCGCCGCATTGTGCGAACGGGCCGCGACGCCCGGATTGAGTTTCCTGCGTCTTCCCCCGCCCGAGCCGTCGCGGCAGATCGGCCTCACTCACCGGGTGGCTTCGCACGGCCAGCCCTGGATCGAACTGCTGGACGCGGCCGCGAGCAGTGCGGGGCACGCGCTCACGCGCAAGGCACGGGAGGCCATCGGCACCTCTGTTGAGTGATCCGGCCGTTCAAGCTCCAGGAACCCGAAGCCACGGCGGTGAAGGTGACCGTTCCGTAGCCGGCCTCGAGCGGCTGCGTGCGGCGATTCGGCACGCCAAGTTTACGCCCGAACAGGCAGCGGTCGGCGCGCTGCTGAAAGCGTGGCCCTACGACGAGGGTTTCGCCCGGTCGGTCGAGGATGCCGCCGCGGCGATCATCGTGGCCGTGCGCGAGGACCGGGCCAACCGCACTGTGCTGGACCGGTTCCTGGCCGAGTACGGGCTGAGCAACCGGGAAGGGATCGCCCTCATGTGCCTGGCCGAGGCGCTCCTGCGGATTCCGGACAGCGCCACGGCAGACCGGTTGATTGCAGACAAGATCGGAGTGGGCGAATGGTCCGCGCACCTGGGGCATTCCGACGACCTGCTGGTGAATGCCTCCACCTGGGCGCTGATCCTCACCGGGCAAGTCGTATCCGTGGACCGCGAATTCTCGGCCAACCCGGCGACGTGGTTGCGCCGGGTTGCCAGCAGGCTGGGCGAACCGGTGATCCAGGGAGCGGTCCGCCAGGCAATGCGGATTCTCGGCACGGAGTTCGTGCTGGGCCGGACCATCGAGGAAGCCCTCGAACGAAGTACCGCGGGCTGCAGCTATTCCTACGACATGCTCGGCGAGGCCGCGCGCGACGGCGCTTCCGCGGAGCGTTACTTCGCCGCCTACCTGCACGCCGTCGAGTCGCTGCGGGGATCGGCGAAGGACGGAGCGGCGGAGCCGCCATCGGTGTCTGTCAAACTCTCCGCGCTGCATCCGCGCTACGAATTCTCCCAGCGCGAGCGCGTACTGGCGGAACTCGGGCCGCGCCTGAGCGCCCTGGCCGAACGCGCGGCCGAGATCGGGGTCGGGCTGACCGTCGACGCCGAGGAAGCCGACCGCCTGGATCTCTCGCTGGACCTCTTCGAATGCGTCGCCAAATCCGTGACGCCAGCGCGAGGGCCCGGCGTGGGCATCGTCATACAGGCCTACGGCAAGCGGGCCCTGCCGGTCATCGACTGGACGGTTGCGCTGGCCCGGGAGATCGGCCGCCCCATACCGGTGCGCCTGGTGAAGGGCGCCTACTGGGACGCCGAGATCAAGCACGCGCAGGTCATGGGCTATCCGAATTTCCCGGTCTTCACCCGCAAGGCGGCCACGGACCTTTCCTACCTGGTGTGCGCCCGGAAGATCCTGGCGCACCCCGGGGAAATCGGGGGCCAGTTCGCAACCCACAATGCCCACACGGTCGCCGCCGTTTTGGCGCTTGCCGGTGAGGCGCGTCATTTCGAGTTCCAGCGCCTGCACGGCATGGGCGAATCGCTCTATCGCGCGGCGGCGAAGCAGTACGAGAGTTTCCCGCCACTTCGCGTCTACGCGCCCGTGGGCTCCCACGAAGATCTGCTCGCCTACCTGGTCCGGCGGCTGCTGGAGAACGGCGCCAACACGTCCTTCGTCAATCGCGTGCTCAACGAGCGGTTGCCCCCCGAACGAATCTCGGAGGATCCCGTCGGCTTGGTGCGCGCCACCCGCCCGGCCGCTCATCCCGGGATCGCTCATCCCGGCGCGCTGTTCGGCCCGGCGCGGGCGAATTCGTCCGGCCTCGATCTCACCGATCCCGGCCACGCGGGCCGATTGCAGCGCCGCTGCGTGCAGCCGTTGAGTTCGCCTCTCCGGGCCGCGTCCATCCTCTTCGGGCATCCGGGCGGAGGCGCCGGACGTGCCGTCTTCAATCCCGCCAACCATGATGAACTCTTGGGCTATTGCGCCGATGCCGACCCGGCAGAAATCAAGCGCGCTTTTGAATCGGCATCGGAGGCGCAGCCGGATTGGGAGGCCGCAGGCGGAGACGGGCGCGCCCGGTTACTGGAAGCCGTGGCCGACAAGCTCGAGGACGAGCGCGAACGGTTAATCCCGGTCCTTGTCAAGGAAGCCGGCAAAACCCTGCCCGACGCCATCGCCGAAGTCCGTGAAGCGGTGGACTTCTGCCGCTACTACGCCACCGAAGCGAAGCGGTTGTTCGCCGAGCCGCGAAGGCTTCCGGGACCCACCGGCGAGTCCAATCAACTGAGTCTGCACGGCCGCGGCGTGTTCGTGTGCATCAGTCCGTGGAACTTTCCGCTTGCAATCTTTGCGGGACAGGTTGCCGCAGCCCTCATGGCTGGCAACACCGTGATCGCGAAACCGGCGGAGGAAACGCCGCTGATCGCCTTTGAGGCAGTCAGGCTCATGCACGCGGCCGGACTACCGGTCAACGCGCTCAATCTCGTCACCGGCGACGCGACCGTGGGCGAGGCGCTGGTGCGGCATCCGCAGACCGCCGGCGTGGCGTTCACCGGGAGCACCGGGGCTGCACGGGCGATCAATCGGGTGCTGGCGGCGCGGGACGGGCCGGTCGCGCCCCTGATCGCCGAGACGGGCGGACAAAACGCGATGCTTGTGGATTCCAGCGCCCTGCTGGAACAGGTGACCGATGACGTCATCCAGTCGGCGTTCGGCAGTTGCGGCCAGCGATGCTCGGCCCTGCGGGTCCTGTTGCTTCAGGAATATATCGCCGACAAGGCCATCGACCTGATCGCCGGGGCCATGGACGAACTGCGTGTCGGCAACCCCGCGAGGCTCGAAACGGATGTCGGCCCCATCATTTCCGAAGTGGCCGCGTCGAGTCTGCGTGCTCACGTAAGCGAAATGGCGGAGCAGGGCGCCTGCCGACATGTGGCTCCGCTCTCCGGGGACTGCGCAAAGGGCACCTTCGTGGCGCCGGCGTTGCTGGAAATCGACGGCATGAAGTCGCTGACGCGGGAGCATTTCGGGCCGATCCTCCACGTGGTCCGCTATCCGGGCAGCGGGTTCGCCTCGGCGGTGCGGGATGCGATGAGTTCCGGCTACGGGTTGACGCTGGGGCTGCACAGCCGGATCGAGGCCCGCGCGGATAAACTGTTCGAACTGGTGCCGGTGGGCAACGTCTACGTCAATCGAAACATGATCGGCGCCGTGGTGGGATCGCAGCCGTTCGGCGGTCAGGGGCTGTCCGGAACGGGGCCCAAGGCCGGCGGACCCCACTACCTGCTCCGGTTCGCCACGGAGAAAACGCTGACGCTCAATACCACCGCAACCGGAGGCAACGCCGAGTTGCTTTCGCTGGAATCCGATATTTCGTGATGGAGCGAGACGATGCCTGAACAGCGTGCAGACAGCCCAAGTCGTCCGAACCGTGACTGGACCCGGCTCCATGCAGGTCATGTCGAGGAATGGGGCAGACGCCTGGCCGAAACCTGCAACGCGTGCGGTTTCGAGGGATGCGTCATATTCTCCGGCGCGGTGCAGCACCGCTTCAGGGACGATATCGAGATCCCCTATGTGGCAGAACCCTATTTCAAGGCCTGGGTACCGGAGACGTATCCGGGTTCCACACTGACAGTCGTTCCGGGTAGTCGTCCGCGGCTTGTCTGCCTGCGGACGCAGGATTTCTGGCACCTGCCGGTACCCGAGCCGGAGGGATTCTGGACCGGTCAATTCGAGATTCGATGTGTCGCCACCCCGGCCGAGGCGCTGAAGGAACTGGGCGACGTTTCTGGATTCGCCGCCATCGGCGAGTTCGCGCATCCGACCCTGGGGTTCAGGAGCGTCAACGATCCCGCATTGCTGGCCCACCTTGACTTCCATCGCGCCGGCAAGACGCCCTATGAGGTGGCCTGCATCGAAGAGGCGAACCGCATCGCCACGGCCGGACACACCGCAGCACAGCGCATTCTGCCGGGAGGCGCTTCGGAATTCGAGCTGAACCAGGCCTATTGCAGCGCCACCGGTCAGCGCGAGTCCGCTCTGCCGTACCCGAACATCGTCGCCCTGAACGAACACGCCGGCATCCTTCACTACCAGCACTTGGACAGGGACCCCCCGGCACGCATCCACTCGTTTCTGATGGACGCCGGCGCCGACTGCAACGGCTATGCCTCGGACGTCTCGAGAACCTGCGCCGGCGACGCCGGGCCGTTCCGGGACCTGATCGGTTCGATGGACGCCATGCAGCGCCGATTGTGCGACGAGGCACGCGACGGCGTGAGCTTCGTCTCGCTGCACGAGTCGGCGCACCGGTTGGTGGCGCAGGTCCTGGCGGAACACGGGATCGTCCGCTGCAGCCGCGAAGAGGCTTACGAGCGGGGGATCACGCGTACTTTCCTGCCCCACGGGCTCGGGCACCTGCTTGGCCTGCAGGTGCATGACACGGGCGGCCACCTGCATGAACCGGGAGGTGCGGCCGGCGCGCCGCCGGCAGCGCATCCGTTCCTGAGGCTTACCAGGACTCTGCGGCCCGGGTTTGTGGTCACCGTGGAGCCTGGCATCTATTTCATTCCGGAGCTGCTGCACGAACTCGGGAACGGGTCCTCAAGCCACACGGTCAACTGGGATCTGGTGGAACAATTACTGCCTTGCGGCGGCATTCGGGTAGAGGACAACGTGCTGGTCACGAAGGAGGGCAGCCGAAACCTGACCCGGGCAGCGTTCTTGACGGACGGATATGCGCCGCCGGACGAGTCCGCGCCGCGGGACAGGCCCTAGCGGCCGGCCGACGGGCGATACCGGCGCCGGGCACTCGAATGCGATTCGAAGCGCCGCTCATTCACGGGACCCTGGTCAGGCGATACAAGCGCTTTCTTGCGGACGTTGTGCTCGAAAACGGTACCCAGACCACGGTTCACTGCCCGAACACCGGCTCCATGATGGGGTGCTGCACGCCGGGATCCACGGTCTGGCTGTTGCCGGCGAGCAATCCCGCCAGAAAATACCCGCTGGGTTGGGAACTGGTGGAAGTCGAACCGGCGGTGCTGGTGGGCATCAATACAGGCCGCAGCAACGCCCTGGTGGCCGAGGCGCTGGAGCGGGGCATGATCCCGGAGTTGGCGGCCTACGGCAGCGTGCGGCGGGAGGTCAAGGTACCGGGAACCCGCTCGCGGATCGATTTTCTGCTGAGCGGCCACCCGCGGGATTCCGACTGTTATCTGGAGGTCAAGAATGTCACCGCCGCGGTCAGCGGCGACAACGCATTCTTCCCGGACGCGGTGAGCACGAGGGCCGCGCGGCACCTGGACGAGCTTGCCGCGCTGGTTTCAAGCGGACACCGCAGCGCCATGTGTTTCTGCGTACAGCGTGCCGACGTCAATCGAGTCCGGCCCGCCGACGGGATCGATCCGGCCTATGGTAAGGCGTTGCGCCGGGCCGTGTCGGGCGGTGTGGAGGTGTATGCGTTGCGGGCGAAGGTCGGCACGACGGGCGTGCGACTTGAAGAGCGGATACCAGTGGAGCTGGACGCGCATTGAGGGAAGGCCGGCGCGGCACAGGGGGATCGGGCTGGATGACGCACTGGCCAAATCCATGGGGCGATCTGTGATAATGCGGCACGATGTTTCGTCCGCTGGAATGCTTCATTGGGCTGCGCTACGTTCGCGCTCGCGCGCAGCGTGGCTTCGTGTCGTTCATCAGCCTGGCGTCGCTGTCGGGCATCGGCCTGGGCGTCGCCGCGCTGATCGTCATCCTGTCGGTGATGAACGGGTTCGAGTCCGAATTGCGGACCCGGCTGCTCAGTATCGGCGCCCACGCGAGCCTGTCCGAACCGTCTGAGGGTCTGGCGGATTGGCCCGCGCTGGCCGCCCGGGTCGCGGCGCAACCCGGAGTGGACGCGGTGGCGCCCTTCACGCAGCTTGAGGGCATGCTGGCCTCGTCGAATTCGATCCTTCGTCCGGTCGTGGTACGCGGCATCGTGCCCGCGGAGGAGGTCGCCGTTTCGCAACTGGAGCAGTTGCTCACCGTGGGCAGCCTCGGCGACCTGCAGCCGGGCTCGCAGCGGATTGCTCTCGGGCGGTTTCTGGCCTCGGCGCTCGGTGTCGGCGTGGGCGACCGGGTCACGTTGCTGGCGCCCGCGGTCGAGGACGGGAGGCTGACGCCGCGGCTGGCCGGTTTCGTCGTCAGCGGACTGTTCCAGGCGGGGGTCCAGGAACACGACGTGCAGCTGGCGGTGATTCACCTGGAAGACGCCGGACGGCTCAGGGGGCTTGGGACGCTTCCGGAGAGCCTGGGCATTCGCCTGCAGGATCCGTTGGCTGCCGGCCAGCTTCGCGAAGCGCTGCAACGCGACGAATCCGGGCTCCAGTACACGGACTGGACCCTGGAGAACCGGAGTTACTTCCGCGCCATCAACATCGAGAAAGTCATGATGACGGTGCTCCTGATGCTGATCGTCGCCGTGGCCGCCTTCAACGTGGTCGCCTCGCTGACGATGACGGTGACCGACCGGCACAGGGACATCGCCATCCTGCGTACCCATGGCCTGGCGGCGGGCCGGGTCGCGCGGATCTTCATCGTCCAGGGATCCATCCTGGGCATCGCCGGCACGGCCATCGGCGTCGCGCTGGGCATCCTGCTTGCCGCAAACGTGGAGACCATCGTCCCGTGGCTGGAGATGACCCTCAACTTCCGCATCATGCCCGGCGATGTCTACTACGTCACCGAAATTCCCTCGGAGATTCACCTGTCGGACCTCATTCTCGTGCCGGCCCTCGCCCTGGCCGTGGCCGTCGGGGCAACCGTCTACCCCGCGCGCCGGGCGGCCGCCGTCGAGCCGGCCGAAGCCCTGCGGTACGAACGGCCGTGAATCAGCCTTACGAGATCTCAATGGCCCTGCGTTACCTGCGTGTGCGCGGGAAAAACGGCTTTATCTCGTTCATATCGCTAGTTTCGATGGTAGGAATCGGCCTGGCGGTCGCGGTATTAATAGTCGTGCTCTCGGTGATGAACGGATTTGAACATGAACTGCGGCAGAGAATTCTCAATATCCTGTCCCACGCGACGATCAGCGGCGTGGAAGCCCCGCTCGAGGATTGGCGAAGCATGCGCGACAGCGTGCTGGCGAGCCCCGAAGTGATCGGCGCGGCGCCCTATGTTGACGGGCAAGGGCTGTTGATGGCGGAGGAGTCGCTCGCGGGCATACAGGTGCGCGGCATCGATCCCGCGCTCGAGGCCGACGTATCGGCGATTGCGACGCTCCTGGGGCAGGGCAGCCTGGAAGACCTTCAGCCGGGCGCCTACCGCACGCTGATCGGCACTGCGTTGGCCGAGGAACTGGATGTCGGAGTGGGCGATTCCGTGGTGCTTGTCCTGGCCCAGGGCACGGTGACGCCCGTGGGCCTGACGCCCCGGACGCGGCTCCTGCATGTCGCCGGCACGTTCGAGGCCGGCATGTTCGAATACGACCGCGGGCTGATCTACGTGCACCTGGAAGACGCGGCGCGGTTGTTCCGCACCGGCGGCGAGGCCACCGGGCTAAGGCTTGCGGTGGCGGACATCTTCCGGGCGGGCAGCGTTGCGGCGCAACTGGCCCGGACCCTGGGCGGCGGGTTCTACGTCGGGGACTGGAGCCGCCAGCACGTGAATTTCTTCCGCTCCATCCAGCTCACCAAGTCGATCATGTTCGTCATCTTCTCCCTGGTGATCGCCGTTGCGGTCTTCAACATCCTCTCCACCCTCGTCATGGTGGTGCGCGACAAGCGCAGCGACATCGCGATTCTGCAGAGCTTTGGCGCTTCCCCGCGCAGCATCACCGCGCTGTTCGCGACCCAGGGCACGCTGATCGGCGTGATCGGTACGGCCTTCGGCGTCGCTCTGGGAATCCTCGTGGCGAGTCAACTGGGCAGCATGGCGGCGTTCGTCGAGACCGTGCTGGGCATCGACCTGCTGTCCGAAGAGGTGTACTTCATCAGCGACCTGCCGACGGATATTCGTCCCGCGGAGGTCGTTCAGATCGCCTTGCTCGCCGTGGTGCTTGCGGTATCGGCCACGCTGTATCCGGCATTCAGCGCGTCCAGGCAGCCGCCGGTGGAGGCCTTGCGCCATGAGTGAGCCAGGAGGGATGAACGACCCGGGCGGTGCGAAAGAGTCGCGCGTTTCGAAGGAACCTGGCGTTGAACCAGGCGTTGCGAAGGACCCGGTGCTTGCTGTCGAAGGTTTGATCAAGCACTTCAGCGAGGCCGGCCGCACGCTGGAAGTGCTTCGCGGCGTGGATCTCCGAGTTCACCCTATCAATAAAATCACCATCGTCGGCGCGTCCGGTTCGGGCAAGAGCACGCTTCTGCAGTTGCTCGGCGGGCTGGACCGGGCCACGGCGGGCGAGGTTCGAGTGTGCGGCGAGCCCATGACCCGGCTGAGCAACAACCGCAGGGGCACCTTGCGCAACAGGGCCCTGGGGTTCGTCTATCAATTCCATCACCTGTTACCGGAATTCAGTGCGCTTGAGAACGTGGCCATGCCCCTGCTCGTCCGTGGCGACACGCCGGCGGAGGCCGCGGCCCGTGCGGAGGAACTGCTGCTCCGAGTGGGCCTGGGGGAACGGTTGACCCATCGGCCCGGGCAACTGTCCGGCGGCGAACGCCAGCGGACCGCGGTCGCGCGGGCGCTCGTGACCCGCCCCGCGGTGGTCCTTGCCGATGAGCCCACCGGCAACCTGGACCGGCCCACCGGCGCCCGCGTATTCGATCTCATGCTCGAACTCAACGCGGACCTGGGCACCAGCCTGGTGGTCGTGACCCACGATCCGGACCTGGCCGCCCGCATGGACCGTACGCTGGAACTGCGTGATGGGGTGCTGCACGCGCTGAGTTGACGGCAATAGTCATGCTGAGCGGACGCGTTCTTCCGCGAGTCGGATTCAACGGCGTGGTCGCCGCGGCCGTGTCGTGGGGCACGGCCGCCGTGCTGGTCCATCAATTGCCGTGGACCGTCGGGATCCTTCCGGCAACGGCGTTCCTGGCCGGCGCGGCGGTTGCATGGTGGTTGACAAGATGGCATTGGCTGGCGTGGTTCGCGGTCGGTGCGCTATGGACGACGGCGCACATTCACATGCGCCTGGCGGACTGGTTGCCGGTCGAGCATCAGGGCAGCGACTTCGCCGTATCCGGTTGGGTGGACGGGTTCCCAAACGACTCCGGCGGGCAGGTCAGCTTCCCGCTTCGTGTGGAAGCCGGCGAGCCCGATGACATCGTTCCGGACCGGTTGCGGCTGACCTGGTACGACCCGCCGCCGGACGCGGTCGAGCCCGGCAGCGTCCTCGACCTGGTCGTGAGGCTCAAGCGGCCCCGGGGACTGGTGAATCCGGGGGGCTTCGACTATGCCCGGTGGCTGTTTCAGGAAGGCTATGGGGCGACGGGATATGTTCGTCAGGGCAACCCCGCCGCTCACGACACCGGCGGCATCGCGCGGCAGTGGCTCGTTCTGCGGGCGCAGCTCGCAGATTCGATCGGGGCGGCAGCGATGTCAAAGGACGCCGCGGCGCTGCAGACCGCGCTGAGTATCGGCGAGCGCTTCGGATTCGAAGATTCGCACTGGCGCACCTTGCAGCGCACGGGAACCAGCCATCTTGTTGCAATCTCCGGATTACACGTGGGTCTGGTCGCGGGGCTGATATTCCTGCTCGGCCGTTGGGTAGCGTTGCGCATGCCCACCGCGGCCGCTACCCGCAATGCAGAGCTGGCGGCGTGTGCAAGCTTGCTCGCGGCGGGCCTTTACGCGGCGCTGGCGGGTTTCACCGTGCCCACGCAGCGGGCGTTGATCATGCTCGTGGTGGCGCAACTGGCGCTGGTCGGCCGGCGCTCGGTGAGCATGTCGAGCGGGCTCTCCGCCGCAGTGTTGCTGGTGCTGGCGTGGGACCCGGCGGCACCACTCAGCGCCTCGTTCTGGCTGTCGTTCGTTGCCGTGGCGCTGCTCTGGCAACTGGCCCGGCTGGAATATTCGCGTGCGGCAGAGCAAGGCGCATCGCGCCCGGTCGCCGGCGTCGCGCGAGTGCAGTGGTACATGAGCCTCGGGCTGGTGCCGGTGACGGCGTTGTTCTTCAATGAGGTTTCGCTGATCTCGCCCTTTGTCAACGTCATCGCCATTCCCCTGTTCAGCTTCGTGCTGGTGCCCCTGACCCTTGTTGCCGCGGCACTGGTTCATGTGAATGGCGTGGGGGAGTATCTCGTCGCTTACGCCGGCTTCCCGTTGCAGTGGGCGTGGAACATGCTGACCGCCGTGGGGGAATGGCCCTGGTCCTCGGTGCTCCTGTCGCCTCCGCCAGGATGGGTTCTTGCGGCTGCAGCGCTGGGCACGCTCGCGGCGATGGCGGCCTGGCCGTTGCCGGCCCGCAACCTGGCGTGGCTGACGCTCCTGCCGGTTCTGTGGTGGGAGCCGGCACGCCCCGACCGGGGCGGTGCCGTGGTGGACGTCCTCGACGTGGGCCACGGCCTGGCGGTGCTGGTTGAAACCCGCTCCCACACGCTGCTCTACGATGCCGGCGCGCTGTACCGGTCCGGATTCGATACCGGCCGGGAAATCGTCGTCCCGGCCATGCGCGCGAAGGCATGGGAAACCCTGGACACGGTGGTGGTCAGCCACGGCGACAACGATCATGCCGGCGGCGTCCCCGCCGTGCTGGCAGCGTTTCCCGGCGCTCAAGTGCTCATGGGCCCGGACGTGGAACTGCCGGGTGGGGAGATCTGCCGGACCGGACAGGCCTGGACATGGGATGAAGTACGCTTCGAGATCCTGCA
>VYEH01000042.1:0-752 GCA_009843005.1 Pseudomonadota bacterium
TCTCCGGTTATTCGATTCGCTGGTTACCGCGGCAGGGAAGGCTCGGGATTATACCGATTGAATCGGCGCTGGCAAGCAATATCCCGAGAAACTAGTTTTGTTCGGGGACATTCAGCGTCACCCGGGCGAATCTGCGCTTGCCCACCTGGACGGTTCTCGGCAATCCGTCGGCGTCAAGGGTCATCCTTGGGTCGGATATCCGATCGCCGTCCACACGGACCGCGCCCTGCCTGACCATGCGAATGGCTTCGGACGTGCTGGTCACCAGACCGCTGTCCCTCAGGACATAGGCAATGCCCAGTGCCGCATCCGGACAATTCAGCACAACTTCCGGCATCCGGTCCGGCGCCTGTCCGTGACGGTGTCTTGAAATGAAATCCTGTTGTGCCTGCCCGGCCGCCGCCTCGTCGTGGAAGCGCGTGACGATCTCCCGAGCCAGCAGGAACTTGATGTCCCGCGGGTTCGCCCCTTCGGCGACATCGGACTTCAAGGCCTCGATTTCCGCCAGGGGCCGGAAGCTCAGCAACTCGAAGTACCGCCACATGAGGTCGTCGGAAATGGACATGAGCTTACCGAGCATTTCCCCCGGCGCCTCGTCTATGCCGATCGCGTTGCCCAGTGACTTGGACATCTTGTTGACACCGTCAAGCCCCTCCAGAAGCGGTACGGTCCGCACCACCTGGGGCGGCTGGCCGTACGACTCCTGCAACTGCCTGCCCACGAGGAGATTGAACGTCTGATCGGTGCCGCCC
>VYEH01000042.1:762-12789 GCA_009843005.1 Pseudomonadota bacterium
CCACCGAGTCGTATCCCTGGGCCAGGGGATAGAGAAACTCATGGATGGCGATAGGCTGGCCCTGCTGGTAACGCGTGCGAAAGTCGTCGCGCTCCAGCATGCGCGCCACGGTATGCCGCGACGCGAGTTGTACCAGGCCCGCCGCACCCAACTCCGTCATCCAGCGGGAGTTGAAGTCCAGGCGCGTCATTTCCGGGTCCAGCACCTTGAAGACCTGCTTTTCGTAGGTCCTCGCATTGGCCTGGATCTGTTCCGTCGACAGCGCAGGCCGGGTTGCGGTCTTGCCCGATGGATCGCCGATCATGCCGGTGAAGTCGCCGATCACGAAGATCACGATGTGGCCGAGATCCTGGAACTGCCGCATCTTGTTAAGTAGTACGGTGTGGCCCAGGTGCAGGTCCGGGGCGGTTGGGTCGAAACCCACCTTGACGGTGAGTGGCCTGTTCATGAGCAGCCGCTCCCGCAGTTCGCGTTCCAGAAGGACTTCCACGGCCCCGCGGCGCAATTCCGCGAGCTGCTCTTCTACATCGATTTGCCTGGTGCTGGGCATTGGACTAGTGCTGCGGTTCTGATGGCAAGTTTGCCGCGCCTCGTTGTATCCAGGCGGCTGCAAATGGCCCGCCGGGAGGTGAATCGCGGCGAGTATAGCCCGATCAATCCTCAACTTATATCGAAAAAAAGACATTGCACCGTTTTGACGACAGAGAAACATCGGGTTACAGTAATCGGCCGTTTCTTGGAGGGTGTCCCGTGGGGTCGTTTCCAAGCGGTCTTCGCCACGATTACAAGGACGCCCCTCCGGCAGCGGCGGCTAAACGGGTGCCCCGCTGGCCGTGGGTTGCCGCCGGAATGACGACGCCCTTTATCGCGGCGGCGGTACTGATTCTGGTCAGCACAGGCAGCGAAACGGCGGCGGTTCCGGAGATCGACGATCTGTCGCGGGCCGCCGACCCGGTGGTGTTTGCCAACACCCCGCAAACCGGCTTCGAACCTGGTATATCGGACAGCGGACTGTCCGGCGACGAGATTCGAATGATCGTCGGCCGGGGCGATTCCCTGGGGCAGATGTTTCGAAGACACGACCTGAGTCTCGGCGATCTCGACGAGATGGTCGATCTTGCCGATGCCGCCTACTATCTCAGGATGCTGAACCCCGGCAACGAGATCGTCGTCGCCCACCAGGAGGGGCGAGTGCAGTCGCTGGAGCGCGAGATCGACGATTTCAAGGCGCTGCGAATCGTACGAACTTCGGACAACTTCAGCGCGACCCTGATCGAGCGGCCGGTGGAGAACCGGGTCGTCGGCGCCCACGGGATCATCGAGCGATCGCTGTTCGAGGCGGCTCAGGACGCCGGTATCGCCGACCCGGTCATCATGAAGATGGCCGAGATCTTCCAGTGGGATATCGACTTTCTCAAGGACGTGCGCGCCGGCGACGAATTCACGGTAATTTACGAGGAAATCTGGCGCGAAGGGGAGAAACTGAAGGACGGCGTCATACTTGCGGCCGAGTTCATGAACAGGGGTACGCCTTACCGTGCAGCCCGTCACACGGATGCAGACGGCGTCGTCGACTACTTCACTCCGGAAGGGCGAAGCGTACGCAAGGCATTCATCCGCGCGCCCGTCGACTTCACGAGAATCAGCTCGACTTTCGACCTCGCCCGTCGTCATCCCGTACTCAACACGATCCGTGCTCATCGAGGCGTCGACTACGCCGCACCGACGGGCACCCCGGTGCGTGCAGCGGGTGACGGTACTGTCAGCTTCCGGGGCGCCCGCAACGGCTTCGGCAATACCGTCGTCATCGAGCACGGCGGCAGGATCACCACGCTCTATGCGCACCTGTCCCGGTTCGGCGACATTCGTGTCGGCAGCCGCGTCCAGCAGGGCCAGACCATCGGCTACGTCGGCATGACCGGCCTGGCGACCGGACCCCACCTGCACTACGAGTATCAGGTGAACGGCGTCCATCGCGACCCGCAGACCGCCGTCCTCGCATCTTCCGAGCCCGTGTACCTGGCAGACGCCGACCTGGTTGCATTCCAGGCGGCCGCCGCGCCTCTGTGGCTCCAGCTCGACCGGTACCGTCCGACCCAACTCAGAGCAACCGCAACCTACTAGCGCTCCGTCACCGGGGCCCGCCGGCTCGCAACGCTGGGGTGGGCGATTACTATGGGGTTCGCCGCTATAAGTACCTGCCGTGGACACACTCAATCTCAAGCTGCCCGACTACTACGTCAATCGCGAGCTGTCGCAACTTGAGTTCAACATGCGGGTGCTGCAGCAGGCCAGGGACGAGACGGTCCCGCTGCTCGAACGACTCAAGTTCCTCTGCATATCCTCGACCAACCTGGACGAATTCTTCGAGATTCGCGTATCGGGCCTGAAGCAACGCCTGGAGATCAGCTCGACGCCCATCGGCCCGGAGTCCATGACGCCCGCGGAAGTGCTGCGGATACTGGCGGACAAGACGAGCCGGCTGGTCTCCGAGCAATACCGGGTGCTGAACGATGAGCTCTTTCCGCAGCTCGCCAGGGCCGGCATTCGTTTCGTCCGGCGGGTCGAGTGGAGCGACGAACAGCGCCGTTGGCTCGAGGACTACTTTCACACGGAAGTTGTCTCGGTACTGAGCCCCACCACGCTCGACCCCACCCGTCCGATACCCCGCATACTCAACAAGAGCCTCAATTTCATTGTCAGCGTGCACGGCCAGGACGCGTTCGGCCGCCAGCGGCACCGCGCCATCGTTCAGGCGCCGCGCTCGCTGCCAAGGCTTATCCAGTTGCCGGCGAACCTGCCCGGAACCGGCGGAGCGGATTTCGTACTCCTGTCGTCCATCATCCATGCCTTCGCCGACCAGCTTTTTTCCGGGCTGACCATCGACGGCTGCTACCAGTTCCGGGTTACGCGCAACAGCGACTTCTACCTGGATCACGAAGAAGTCGACGACCTGATCAGGGCACTGGAAGGCGAGCTTTTCGAGAGCCGGTACGGAGACGCCGTGCGCCTGGAAACGGCGCATGACTGTCCCGAAGAACTCGCGGAGTACCTGCTGGAACACTTCAAGCTTGGCCGCGACGATCTGTACCAAGTGGACGGCCCGGTCAATCTCGAGCGTCTGCTGGCCGTGTACGACCTCATCGACGCACCTGAATTGAAGTACCCCCCGTTTACCCCGGGCATCCCCAAGGTGCTGATACAGACCGCCCACATGTTCGACACCATCGCCCAGGGGGACATCCTGCTGCACCACCCCTACCAGTCCTTCACGCCGGTGATGGACTTCCTCTACCGTGCCGCCACCGATCCCGACGTACTGGCCATCAAGCAGACGTTGTATCGGACCAGCCCGGACTCTCCGCTGGTGGACAGCCTCGTACAAGCGGCCAGGGCGGGCAAGGAAGTGCTGGTGGTGATCGAACTCAGGGCAAGGTTCGACGAGGCTGCCAATATCGAACTGGCCAATCGGCTGCAGGAGGCCGGCGCGCATGTGGTCTACGGAGTCGCCGGCTACAAGACGCACTGCAAGATGGTTCTGGTGGTGCGCAGGGAAGGGGGACGGCTGCGTCGCTACATCCACCTCGGCACCGGCAATTACCATCCGAAGACGACGCGGGTGTATTCCGACTACGGGTTACTGACCGCCAACGAGCAATTGGGCGAGGACGTCCACGAGGTCTTCATGCAGATCACCAGCCTGACCAAGACCTCGAATCTGAATCTGCTCTATCAATCCCCGTTCACCCTGCGCGACAGGCTGATCGAGTTGATTCGGCGCGAGGCGAATCACGCGGCTGCCGGACGCAAGGCGAGGATCGTCGCCAAGGTCAATGCCCTGGTGGAACCGAGCGTGATCCGTGCCCTGTACAAAGCGTCCATGGAGGGCGTTTCGATCGACCTGGTGGTTCGCGGAATCTGCTGTCTGCGGCCGGGCATCCCGGAGATATCCGAGAATATCCGCGTACGGTCCATCGTCGGACGCTTCCTGGAGCACGCGCGGTGCTACTACTTCCATAACGACGGCGACGAGGAGGTTTTCTGCTCAAGCGCCGACTGGATGGACCGCAATCTCTACCGGCGGATCGAGATCATGTTCCCGATCCTGGACGGTAAATTGAAGCAGCGGCTGATTCGCGACCTCAAGACCAACCTCGACGACAATACGCAAGCGTGGGAACTGCGCGCCGACGGCACCTATCGCCGTTGTCAGCCGCAGGCGGGCGACGCGGCGGTCTCCGCGCAGACCGTGCTTTTGCGCGAACTCTCCGAATCCTCCTGATAGCCGACACGGAGTTTCACTCCGGCACCCTTGAGCCAGGCTCGTTCCTGCTCGAGGTCCGCTCGCGTGAGGTGATTCTCCTGCAACCAGCCGCGGGCGAACAGGACTTTCAGCCGTTTACCCGAGGCGCGCAGCAGGATCGGGGGCGTTTCCACGGTGCGGCGGCTGCGATTGAGGAGCACCGCCAGCCGGAACAGCACCGTGAGCCTCAGGGCTGCCTTTTGCATGGATGAGGGAAGCTCCTCAGCGGTGAATCCATCCAGCTTGCGGCGGTGGTGCCCCACGACGATGGCGAGCAGGTGCTGTTCCAGCCGATTGAATCCGGGCAGATCGGCGTTGGCGATCAGGTAGGCAGCATGACGATGATGCTTGGCGTGAGCGATGTCCAGACCCAATTCGTGGAGCCGCGCCGCCCAAATCAGGACCCGTGCATAGAACTTGCCCGCCACCCCCCAGTCGGCATTCACCTGTTTCAACAGCCCGAGCGCTGACGATTCGACCCGCCGCGCCTGGGCCCGGTCCACGTGGAAACGCCGCTGCAATCCGTCGATCGTCTGGTCCCTGGCATCGTGGCGCTGGATGCGTCCGAGCATGTCATACAGCAGGCCCTCGCGCAGCGCACCGTCACTGACCTGCAACTCCTCGATCCCCAACCCGGCCATGGCTTCCCTGAGAATCACCAGCCCGCCCGGGAAGACCGGCGCCCGCTGCGGATTGAAGTCCGCGAGACCCAGCTGCCGAACCCCGCCGGCGCGGATCACCTCGTCGATGATCGTCTCAACGGCGTCCACGGTCAGGCCGTTCTCGATCAGGCCCATGCTTCGTGCGGCGCGCTCCGCGGCGCGGATCGTTCCCGACGAGCCCACCGCAGTATTCCAGCCCATGGACTGAAACGTCGCGATCACGGGTTGCAGTTCCAGGCGCACCGCGAGTTGCGCCCTGCCGAAACGCGCTGCGCTGACTTCGCCGCCGTCGAAGTAGCGGCGGCTCAGCCCGACACAACCCATGAACAGGCTTTCCAGATACCTCGGCGCGTATCCCTCACCTATGATCAGCTCCGTGCTGCCGCCGCCGATGTCGATCACCAGCATCTGCTCCCCGGCGCTGGGCACATGGTGAGATACGCCGAGGTAGATCAGGCGCGCCTCTTCAATGCCGGAAATGACCTCGACCGGGTGGCCCAGCGCGGCTTGCGCGGCCTTCAGAAAACCACGTGCGCGTGTCGCCCGCCGAAGCGTGTTGGTGCCGACGACACGTACCCGGCTTGCGTGCATATCCTGCAACCGCTCGCCGAAACGCTCCAGGCAGTCGATCGCGCGACCGGCGACCGAAATTCTCAGCCTGCCCCCATCGTCAAGCCCCGATGCCAGGCGCACCATCTCCCTGATCCGGTCGATGATCGTGAACTGCCCGTGCCTCAGCCGGGCTACAACCATGTGGAAACTGTTGGATCCCAGATCCACCGCAGCCATGATGGCCGGCGGTTCACCGGTGGTCGGCAGGTCGATAACTTGCGAGTATTCCCCGGGCCCTGCTTTCTCCACGGATCGCTAGACGGAGAAGGACGACCCGCAACCGCAGGTCGTCGTGGCATTGGGATTGCGGATGATGAACTGCGCACCGGACAGATCTTCCTTGTAGTCGATCTCCGCACCCATCAGGTACTGCACGCTCATGGGATCGATCAACAGCGTGACACCGCCATTCTCGATCTCGGTGTCTCCGTCCTCTATGGCTTCGTCGAAAGTGAAGCCGTACTGGAATCCCGAGCAACCGCCCCCGGAAATGTATACGCGCAACTTGAGCGCGGAGTTTCCCTCCTGCTCGATAAGCTGACCCACCTTCGACGCCGCAGCGTCGGTAAAGTTGAGCGGAGGCGGCATTGGATGTTCGATTGCCATACGCCAATGATGACGCGATTGGGAGTTCGCGTCCATACGTATACAGTGAACGGCCCGACCGCGCCGGCCTCAATCCGCCGCGAACAAACGCCAGTGCCGGGGCCACCAGCGAGGCGGGGGCGGAGGCGGCGGGGAGGCCAGCTTCCCAAGCTCAGTCAACGCGCGCGCATACACCTGGCGCTTGAAGTAGATCACCTTGCCCACCGGCGCCCAATACTGAACCCAGCGGAAGCGGTCGAATTCCGGCTCGACCGTGGTATCGCAGCGTATGCAGTCAGGATCGCAGAGCAGTTTCAGAAGATACCAGCGCTGCTTCTGACCGATGCACACAGGTTGCTGCCTGCGCCGGTAGCGCTCCGGCAGCCGATAGCGCAGCCAGTCACGCGTGCGCCCCAGGGTCTCCACGTCGTCGCTCTCGAGACCGACCTCCTCCCTGAGTTCCCGGTACATCGCCTCATCCACGCTTTCGTGGCGGCGGATGCCGCCCTGGGGAAACTGCCAGCCACGACGGCCTGCACGACCGCCGATGAGAACATGCCCGTCGCCGTCCATGAGTATCATGCCGACGTTGGCGCGATAGCCTTGTGAGTCGATCCGGTCCATATCAGGTGTCAGGCGTTCGACATCATTCTTTCACATTTCGCGGCCTGCGGCAGAACCTGGCTGCCGGATGCGCGTCAACTCTCGCGCACGTCCAGGTAGTCCCTTCCGGCTTCCATCAGCGAGACAAAGCCGCCTTCATCATCGGTCCGAACCAGTTCCCGAATCCGCAGGGCCGCGTCCACAAGGGCATCGAGGGCTGTGCCGCCGAACCTGTTGAGCGCCTGGATTTCGAAATACAGCCTGGGATTGTCGCGGGCCACCCCGCTGGCCACCTGCAACTGGGCATCGAACGTCGTACTGGAAAGTGCCTGAAGATGAGGGACCAGCTCACCGCTGTCGGAAAGCGCGGTGAAGAAAGCGAGGTTCAGGGCATGGGAAAGACCCAGCACGTACGCCATGGCGCGATCGTGATCGTCCAGGCTCATGTCGACGCGAACGGCCATCGTTGACTCGAAGAGCCGCCGCGCCTCGTCCAGAGCCTGCGCCGAACCTACATCGACGAAAATGACATGGCGGCCCGACAACAGTCGGGTGTTCGGTCCGTACATGGGGTGAATCGATGCAACCCGGCATCCGGCGCCGATCAGTGCCTCGAACCCGGACTTCAGCGGAGTTTTCAGCGATCCCACGTCGATCACCAGGCCACGCGGACACCGCTTCGCCAGCGCGTGGAGAATTTCCGCAGTCACCTTGATCGGCGCGGCGACAACGATGATGTCCTGCTTGAGATCGCTCCGCTCCCAATTCCGAATCCATGGGTAGGGCAGCTTCGATTTTCGGGGGTCCGCGAGTTGCACGCGATAACCCTGAGAAGCCAGGAACTCGGCCATCCAGCCGCCCATCTTGCCCGAACCGCCGACGATCAAAGCGGACTTGCCAACGCCTGCGCCTTCCGCCGCGACCCGCTGCTGTTCCTGGTGCGTCAGCGATGAGCGGATGAGGGCCCGCATGACCTGCTCCACCACTTCAGTATCAAGCCCAAGTGCGCCCGCCTCACGTCGGGCGCTCTCGATGACCCGGCGCTCCCTCGCGTAGTCTCGGGTGGCGGTACCGGTCCGCATTTTGTGGGCGCTTACCTCCGCAACAATTTCCTGGCGCCTTGCCACGAGCGAAATCAGCTCGCGGTCCACGGCGCTCAGGCGTTCGCGTAAATCATCCAGGCTCATGTCATCGCTCCCGAAACGGCCGCGTTAGTGTAACCTTGCGTCCCGCGGCTTTCAGTCCGTGAGCAAGTCCGCGCTCCTGCCCGGCGGAGCGCCGGCCGGCGCAGGCACTGGAAGAAGCGCATCCTGCCCCAACACCAAAGAGAGAACGCATCATGAACGAAATCCGGATGGTCTCCGAATCACGCTGCTTCGGCGGGCTGCAACGCACCTACGAGCACGATTCGGCAAGCTGCGCCTGCCCCATGCGGTTCGCCGTGTTCATGCCCGACGGCGCCGATGGCGTTCCCGCGCTGTACTGGCTGTCCGGCCTGACATGTACGGAAGAGAACTTCGTCGTCAAGGCAGGCGCACAGCGCCCTGCCGCAGAACTCGGACTCGCCCTGATCGTTCCCGACACCAGCCCACGCGGCGTTGAGATTCCCGGGCAGGACGACCAGATCGACGTCGGCGCCGGCGCGGGCTTCTACGTCAATGCGACCCGGGCTCCCTGGGCGGCACACTACCGGATGTACGAATACGTGGCGACGGAATTGGTGGAAACGGTCAATAACCACTTGCCCGTCGATCCGGACCGCAAATCCATCAGCGGTCACTCGATGGGTGGTCACGGCGCACTGCTGGTGGGCACCAGGCGGGCGGACGAGTACCGGTCGGTCTCGGCCTTTGCGCCGATCTGCGCGGCCAGCCGATCGGACTGGGGCCGAAACGCCCTGTCTCACTACCTGGGCGACGACGAGAACGCCTGGCGCGAATACGACGTCAGCGCAGTAATCCGGCAGCAACCCAGCGTCCATACGCTGTTGGTCGATCAGGGAGGCAGCGACCCCTTTCTCGACCACCTGAGACCCGGTGACCTGCAAGCCGCCTGCGAAGCCTCGGGGCAGCCATTGCGTTATTCCGAGCGACCGGGTTACGACCACAGTTATTTCTTCGTCAGTTCCTTCATGGAACGTCACCTGCGGTTTCACGCCGAAGCACTCGGCTGACCATGAACCAGTCGGTTGCGGTTGCGTCGTCTTCACAGCTCGCCGCGGATGCGGGCGCGACGGTCGCCGAATGCGGCGGCAACGCCGTGGATACGGCCATTGCCGCCGCACTGGCTTCGGTGAACACCGAACCCGGCGTTTGCGGGCTCGGCGGCGGGGGGTTCGTGACTGTCTGGCCGGCGGACGGCCGGGCCATGGTAATCGACGGTTATACCGCCGCTCCCGGTCTCGGGCTGCCGGGGGAACGATTGGGTACGGGAGGTGTGGAGGTCTTCGTTGACTACGGCGGCGGCGTGCGAACCGTTGTCGGTCCGGGTTCCGTTGCCACGCCGGGCGCCGTCGCGGCCTTCGGCGAGGCCTCGGCCCGGTTCGGAGCGCTGCCCTGGGCGAAGTTGTTCGGACCGGTGATCGCAGCGGTTGAAACCGGCTTTCCCTTGCCCGAAGCCTGTCATCACTACCTTCAGGCCTCGGCAGACTGCGTATTCGGACAGGACCGTGACGGATGGGATTGCCTGCACGATAAAAACGGGCATCTCAAATCGCCGGGTGCGACGATACGCGTTCCGCATCTGGCCGACAGCCTGCAAAGAGTGGCGCAACACGGGGCGCTGGAATTCTATTCGGGCGAGCTTGGACGACTGATCGCCGACCACGTGCAGGCGCGAGGCGGCACGCTGACCCGGGAGGACCTGGCGAACTACCGGGCGAAGCTCAGAGAACCCCTGGTTACGCCGGTGAACCGCTGGCAGGTGGCCACGAATCCGTCACCTGCTCTGGGCGGAGTGATCCTGTCCGCGATGCTCGCCCTCATGGCGGGCGAGTATCCATCCCTGCCGTCCGACCCTGTCGCACGGCAGATCGCCGTGCAGAAGCTGGTGCTCGGCTATCGCCAACGACAGGCCGGCGATTCGGCGACAGCGGAACTCGACATGGACCGATTGATGGCCGGTGTCCATCATCTGGATCTTCACTTTCTCGGGTCGGCTTCCACCGTGCAGACGTCGGCGGTGGACGGAACCGGACTGGGCTGTTCGATCACCATGTCGACCGGCTACGGCTCGGGACTCATGCCGGCGGGTACGGGCATATGGTTGAACAATTGCCTCGGCGAACTGGAACTGGTCCCGGAGGCGCTCGCGGGACCGGCGCCCGGCGCACGGTTACCCTCCAACATGGCGCCGACCATTGCCCGCAACGACCGGGGCAGTACGCTCGTCATCGGTTCGCCGGGCGCGGACCGCATCACCACCGCGCTCCTGCAGGTCCTGGACCAGCATCTGCTGCGCGGCATGCCGCTTGCCGAATCCATCGGCGCGCCCAGAATTCACCTGGAATACGACGGCGATTCGCCTCGCCTGGCTCACGAGCCGATCGGAGAACTGCCCGCGAACGCCCCGGCGCCGCGCGCCTTCGGCCCGCACTCCATGTACTTCGGCGGCGTTGCCGCCGCCAGGGCTGACCGCGCCGGACAGGTTCAGGCGGCGGCCGACCCGCGGCGCGCCGGCGGTACGCGCGTCGTCACTGTGTGACCCGCACGACACCGCCGTACACAAAGCCATGACCAAGCGTCGTACCGTTAGCCCCCCGCTCCCTCCAACGCCCCCGGAGGATCCGGTTCGCCTGGTGCACGATTGGCTGGCCGACGCCGCGGAGCGTTCCGGGCAGCGGCATCCGAACGCATTCTCGCTGGCGACGGTCGACCGACACGGGCGTCCCTCCGCGCGAATGGTGCTGCTGAAAGACCTCTCGCTGCCGCATGGCTATGCGGTGTTCCATACGAACTACCGGTCCAGGAAGGGAGCGGAACTTGACAGCCGCGCTGATGCGGCCGCGGTGCTCCACTGGGACCGTCTCGGGCGGCAGATCCGCCTCGAGGGGCCGGCAGTTCGCTGCCCAAAAGAGGAGAGCGATGCCTATTTCGCCACGCGCCCCTGGCAAAGCCGGCTCAATGCCTGGGTCAGCGACCAGAGCCATCCCCTGGACGTGCCGGCCGAGCTTGCGGAACGGGCGCGGCGGAAGGCGAAGGAATTCAACCTGCCCGATCCCGCCGACGCCGAATCCCCCGTGGAATCCGCGGACGTGGCCCTGGGGCGGCCGCACTTCTGGGGCGGCTACAGATTATGGTTCATGGCCGTGGAGTTCTGGACCGAAGGGTCGGACCGGTTTCACGACCGCGTGCGGTACGAACGAACCCTGGCTCCCGCCGGCGAGTTCTCCTTCACGGCGGGACCGTGGAGCTGGCAACGGTTGCAGCCCTGACCGATGAATCCGGGAAACGTAAAGTTCCGCATCGCACCAGCGCTGGCCCTGGCGGCCTGCCTGATCGGTTGTGCAGCTTTCTCCCAAGCGCCTGTCGACAGCCGCGAAAACCCGACATCCCCGAGCTTCGCGATTTCCCCCGATAGAGAACAGCTCGCACTCGGCAACGATTCCGGCCTCTGGATCATGTCTGCCGGCGGAGGTACGGCGCGGCCGCTCCTGCCGGTCGGCGCAACTGCCCACAATCCGGGTTTTTCACCGGACGGAACCCGTCTGGTCTACCAGAGCAGGCAATCGGAACAATGGGACTTGTGGATCGTGGAACTTGCCGGGGGCGACGCGCAGCCGATTACCCGTACCGATTACCACGAGGTGGAGCCGGTGTTCTGGCCCGACGGCCATTCCGTGGTGTTCGCATCCGACCGTACGGGCACATACGACATCTGGGAGCTTCACCTGAGCTCCGGGGCCTTGCGCCGGCTGACGGGCCGCTCGGGAACCGCCTACTTTCCCAGCGTCTCCGAACACGGGGATGTCGTTTACGCCAACGAACTCGACGGCCGCTGGTCACTGTACCTGCTGCGTACCGGCGTAACCACACTACTGGCTCGCCGGACGCATCCTCTGCAAGCGCCATCCTGGCGTCCCGGAGGCGGGCTGGTCGTACTTACCGAACAACCGAGCCCGGCGCAGAGCAAACTCGTGATGCTGCTGCTTGATGCCCAACCGTTGTTCAAGGACCTCAGCAGGGGGGAGCGGGTGGAGGCCACGCCGGCCGCATGGCTTTCGGGCGAGGAACTGGTCTATGCGGCCAGCGGCCTGCTATGGAG
>VYEH01000290.1:0-8061 GCA_009843005.1 Pseudomonadota bacterium
CCGCCATCCCTGGCGGGCTCGGATCGGCGCTCGGCGCTCCTGCCATCCATGGCTCCGCGCCGAGCACACGACGCGCTCAGGCCCGGTCCACATGCATCCTTGGGAGGTGACGGAGAGGGGGCAGATCAGGCGTTGTCGGTCAGGATTTGCTCGGCCTTGCGTCGCACGGTTGGGGAGGCCACGCGGTGTGCGTCGCCCTGGCCGTCGAGGATCGATTTGAATTGTGTCAGGGCGGTGCCGATGTCTTTGTTGATGAGGACGTAGTCGAATTTTGGCCACTGGGACATGTCGGTCAGGGCGTCGCGCAGGCGGCGGCCGATATTTTCCTTGGTGTCCGTGCCGCGGCCGCGTAAACGCCGTTCCAGTTCCGCTCGGCTCGGAGGGAGTATGAACACGCTGACGGCGGATGGCTCCCGTTGGCGAATCTGCGCGGCGCCCTGCCAGTCGATCTCCAGCAGCACGGTCTTGCCCCTGGTGCGCAGTGCCTCCACCGAATTCCGGCTGGTGCCGTACCAGTGGTCGAAAACTTGAGCATACTCCAGGAATTCGTCTCTGGAAATCATGTCCTGGAACTCGTTTTCGGTGACGAAGCAGTAGTCTACTCCGTCCTTTTCCCGGGCGCGTGACCGCCTCGTGGTATAGGAGATTGAGAACGCGAGATCGTTGCGTGAATTCAGAGCCTTGCGCACCAGCGTAGTCTTGCCGGCGCCCGAGGGCGCGGAGATCACGATCAGTCCACCGCGTCGGTTGGTCGACATTCCGTTATTCCAGGTTCTGGACCTGTTCGCGTACTTGCTCGACCAGGACCTTGAGTTCGACTGCGCCGCGGGTGAGGTCGGTGTCCTGTGACTTGGAGGCGAGAGTATTGGCTTCGCGATTGAGTTCCTGGACGAGAAAGTCCAGCCGCCGGCCCATGGGCTCGTCCCGGGAAAGGACCGCTTCCACCTCCTCGATATGGCTGGCGAGGCGATCGATTTCCTCGGAGATATCCAGTCGTTGGGCCAGTTGCGCCAACTCCTGTTCCAGCCGCTGGGGGTCGGCATCCACGGCGAGGCGTTCGAGTCGCTGCACGAGTTTGCTCCGGTAGCGCTGTTCCGCCTGGCCGATTCGGGGCTGCATTTCGGCGATGATGTTCTTCATTCCCAGGCATCGCTCAAGAACCGCAGCCGCCAGGCGCTTCCCTTCCCGCTTTCTCGCTTCTACCAACGACTTCAGTGCATCGTGCAGCGCCGCAGCCACTGCGGGTTCCATCGTCGAGGATTCGTACGTGGCTTCCTGCACCACGCCCGGCCAGCGCAACACCTCGCCCACCGACAGCGAGCTTGCCTCGGGGGCCATCTCACGCACGCGCTTCTGCAGCGACAACAAGTCCTCGACTGCGTTGTCCCTCAATTCGACTCCGCCATGATGGTCCCGGTCGCGGGAGACGGTAAGGGTGCAATCGACCTTGCCGCGTGCCAGCGCGGTGCTGACCTGGGCGCGGCAGCCGGTCTCCAGCGAGCGCAGTTCGGCGGGTAAACGCACCGTGGTGTCCAGGAACCGGTGATTGACGCTGCGCACTTCCCAGACCAGCAGGAACGGCGCGGCCAGCGCCTGGGAGCGGGCGAAACCGGTCATGCTGCTTGCCATGGTGAAATACGCCTTGTCGATCAGGGTCCAGCCGTGCCATTCAAATCGCGGCGCGGCGCTGCGCAAGTCTAACCGAACGTCGTGCCGCCGGCTGCGTCGGTCGTTCAGGCCGTGACGGCAGGACAGATCCCGAAGACTCAATTTGCCGGACTCGCGGGTTAGGATATGCGCCTCTCCCATGCGAGGTTCGGAAATGAAGGATGAGTCGCCGTTCAGGCCCAGCGGGCGCAGGCCGGACGAAATGCGCGCCGTGCGATTCGTCCCGAACTTTGTGGCCCACGCCGAGGGCTCGGTTCTGGCCGAATTCGGGGGCACCCGGGTGCTGGTCACCGCCAGCGTCGAGAAGCGCGTTCCGCCGTTCCTGAAAGGACGCAATGAAGGCTGGGTGACCGCCGAATACGGCATGTTGCCGCGCGCCACCCATACCCGGCACTTCCGGGAAGCCGTGCGCGGCAGACAGGATGGACGAACCGTGGAGATTCAGCGGTTGATCGGCCGAAGTCTGCGAGCGGTGGTCGACCGTTCGGCCCTGGGCGAGCGCACCATAACCATCGATTGCGATGTCCTGCAGGCGGACGGGGGGACACGAACGGCCGCCATAACGGGGGGCTACGTGGCGCTGTCGCTTGCAGTGGAAAGGACCCTGCGGGCAGGGAAGCTGGCGCGGGATCCGATCCACGGTCGTGTGGCCGCCGTGTCCGTGGGAATCTACCGGGGCGAACCGGTTCTGGACCTGGACTACGCCGAGGATGCCGAAGCCGAGACGGACATGAATGTGGTGATGAATGACGCCGGCGGATTCATCGAAGTACAGGGAACGGCGGAGGGGCATGCCTTTCGGCGGGGGGAACTGGACCGGCTGCTTGACCTGGCCTCGACAGGGACGCGCCGGCTGCTCGAGGCGCAGTCCGAGGTCCTGAAACGGTGACGGAACGGGCCGGCCGCTGGGTCTTCGCCAGCGGTAACGCGGGCAAGTTTTCGGAACTGGAAGCATTGCTGGCGCCCACCGGCATCGTCCTGGTGGCGAGGGACGAGTTCGGCCTCGCGTCGCCCGAAGAGACCGGCCGGACATTTCTGGAGAACGCGTTGCTCAAGGCGCGCCACGCGGCCGCCGCGACCGGGCTTCCGGCCATCGCGGACGACTCCGGACTGGCCGTGGACGCCCTGGACGGCGCTCCGGGGGTGCGATCGGCCCGTTTCGCCGATGGCGGCGGTTCACGGGCCAACATCGCCAAGCTGCTTGAACTGATGGAGGATGTGCCCGACCCCGATCGCGGGGCGCGGTTTTGCTGTGTGGTGGCAGCGCTGGCGCGCTGGGACGATCCGATGCCCCTGATCGGTACGGGCGAGTGGCGCGGATCGATCGTGCGCGAACCGCGCGGCACGTCGGGATTCGGCTACGATCCGGTTTTTTTCGACCCGCGCCTGGGCGCTACGGCGGCGGAGTTGCCGGCACAAGTCAAGAACCGCGTCAGTCACCGCGGGCAGGCGCTTGCACAGATCGAGAAAGCGCTTCGGGAGCTGACGGCAACCGGCTGACGCCGCTGGCCGTCGTCATCCCTGGTTGCTTGTCATTCGCTGCCGGGGGCAGTATGCTCTCGCGCCTTTCCCGCTGGACTGTCCGATCATGAGAGCCGACATCCATCCGGCCTATGCCGAAATCAAGGTGACCTGTGGCTGCGGCAACGAGTTCGCAACCCGATCCACGCTGGGCAAGGATCTGCGCGTGGAAATCTGTTCCGCCTGCCATCCGTTCTATACCGGCACGCAGAAGATCGTCGACACGGGCGGGCGCGTGGACAAGTTCCGCAGGCGCTACAGCCGCTCGTCTGTTGCGCGCGAGCGACAGTAATTCACCAAAGTTCACCCGAAATCACTCGAAATTGAGCCCCCTAGCGGCTCTATAGCCTGTTATAATAAAAAGTTCTGATGCGCTTGACGGCCCTCTGCCCGTGCGAAGCGCATACGCCGTGACCAAGGCCGCTCCGGCCGAGGACGGTCAAACAATTCCGAAGGAACAGGTACGACGTATGGGCGAAAGGCGCTACAGTGTGGTTGAAGCCGGTTCCGGCGCGGCATTGGAGTTGCGGGAGCGCTCCGGCACCGCCGGGCCGAATGTCCTTGAAATCTCCCAGCTGTACAGAAATCAAGGCGTATTCACCTACGACCCGGGCTTCGGCGCCACCGCCTCCTGCTCAAGCACCATCACCTACATCGACGGCGAGCAGGGAATCCTGCACTACCGCGGCTATCCCATCGAGCAGCTTGCCGAGCAATCGACTTTCATCGAAGTCGCGTACCTGTTGCTGTACGGCGAACTGCCGAATCCCGATGAGCTGGCAGAGTTCGACCTGGCCATCCGCACCCACACGATGCTCAACGAGTCGTTCCTGCGGTTCTTCAATGGTTTTCATCACGACGCGCACCCGATGGCCATGGTTTCGGGCGTTGTCGCCTGCATGTCGGCGTTTTACCACGACAGCATGAACATTCAGAATGCCAGGCATCGCGACATTTTCGCGCACCGCATCATCGCCAAGATTCCGACGATCGCCGCGGCGGCCTACAAGCATTCCCTGGGGCAACCCTTCGTGTACCCGAAGAACAAGCTGGATTACTGCAGCAACCTGCTGCACATGTTCTTCTCGGTTCCGCCTGCTCCGTACGAGATCGACCCGGTCGCCGCGCAGGCGCTGGACCTGTTGTTCATCCTTCACGCCGACCATGAGCAGAATTGCAGCACGTCAACGGTCCGCTTCGCGGGCAGCTCCGGCACCAATCCCTATTCGGCCATCTCCGCGGGAATCTCCGCGCTTTGGGGGCCTGCCCACGGCGGCGCCAACGAGGCGGTGATCAACATGCTGGAGGAGATCGGCGACAGGAGCCGAATCCGGGATTACGTCGACCGGGCAAAGGACCGCAACGATCCATTCAGGCTGATGGGATTCGGGCATCGTGTCTACAAGAACTACGATCCGCGCGCGGCCATCATCCGCCGGATGTGCCACCGGCTGTTGGAGAAGCTCGGCGCCAGTCAGGACGGACCGCTGTTCGAACTGGCGCTGGAGCTGGAACAGATTGCGCTGAAAGACGAGTACTTCATCGAGAAGAACCTGTATCCCAACGTGGATTTCTACTCGGGGATCATTTACCGGGCGCTGGGGATTCCGAAGTCCATGTTCACGGTGATGTTCGCCATCGCCCGCACTGTCGGCTGGGTGGCGCACTGGCGCGAGATGGTGCGCGATCCGGAGTCGCGGATCGGCCGTCCCCGGCAGCTCTACATCGGACCGGCCCAGCGGGACTACGTGCCGGTCGATCGACGTTAGTTCTCGATACAAGCGTCGTCTTGACCGGTCTTGTGCCGGGGTGACGGCTACGGGTTCCAGTGCTATGGTCGCCAGCGGATTCTGCCCGGTAATTCCACATGGCAAACGCTGAACGTCACGCGAGTGACGACATCCACGTCGAATTCGAGAACATAGGCAAGAGCTACGATGGCCGCGTAATGGCCGTTCAGGACTTCAACCTGAGCGTGCGCCGGGGCGAGTTTCTCAGTTTGCTCGGGCCGTCCGGGTCCGGCAAGACCACCTGCCTGATGATGCTCGCCGGGTTCGAGGCGCCGACGACGGGCGCCATTCGCATTGCAGGGCGCTCCGTGCACGCGTTGCCGCCCCGCAAGCGCGGGATCGGCATGGTCTTCCAGGACTACGCGCTGTTTCCGCACATGACGGTTGCGGACAATCTCGCCTTTCCCCTGGATGTGCGCGGAATGTCCCGCGACGAGACCCGGGGTCTCGTTCGCCGCGCGCTGCGGCTGGTCCGACTGGAAGGCTTTGAGGGACGGCGTCCGGGCCAGTTGTCCGGTGGCCAGCAACAGCGCGTGGCCATCGCCCGGGCGCTGGTTTTCGAGCCCGACCTGGTGCTCATGGACGAACCGCTGGGAGCGCTCGACCGGCATCTGCGCGAGGAGATGCAGTACGAGATTCGCCGCATCCATCGGACCCTGGGCGTGACCATCGTCTACGTGACCCACGATCAGCAGGAAGCCATGGTCATGTCGGACCGGGTCGCGGTGCTGCGCGACGGGCGGATCGAGCAGGTGGCGCCGCCGGAGTCGCTGTACGAGGAGCCGGAACGGTCCTTCGTGGCGCGGTTCATCGGCGAGAACAACCGCCTGCACGGACGCGTGTTGTCGATCGAAAAGGACATTTGCCGCGTGCGGGTAGGCGAGGACATCGTCCAGGCCATCCTCGTCGCGCCCTGCGAACCCGGCGACGCCACCACGTTGTCGATTCGCCCCGCGCGAATCGCGGTGTCGCCCCGGCCGGGCCTGTACACCAACGAATTCGATGCGCGCATCCGGGACATCACCTTTGTCGGCGATCACCTGCGAATCCGCGTGGAAGCCTGCGGGCGGGAGGACTTTGTCGCCAAGATCCCGAACATGGTGGGTCACGGTGCGGTGCTGGAAGGCGACGTGGTCCGGATCGGCTGGACGCCGACCGACTGCCGCGTACTGGATGCCGGCGAAGATCACGATGCGTAGCGCGGCCGAGAACCGGGCGCGTTTGCGCGCGGCGGGTTTGGCGCTTCCGCTGGTGGCGTTCGTGGGCGTGACCTTCGTCGCACCCCTGGTTTCGATGCTGGTGCGTAGCGTCTATGATCCCGTGGTCGCCGATGCACTGCCGGAAACGATTGCCCTGCTGGACGACTGGGACGGCATGAACGTGCCTGAAGAAGCGGTATTCGAAGCTGCGGCCCGGGAACTGCTCGTCGCGCAGGAGGAACGGACGATCGGTCAGATCGCCGGGCGGGTCAACCGCGTACAGGGCGGACTGCGCAGCGTTCTCGTCGTTTCCGCGCGTCGGTTGCGGGACGCTTCCGGCAGCGTCGGGCGCGATTCGATGGTGGATATCAATCCCGCCTGGGAGGAGGTGGAAACCTGGCACGCTCTGCGCACGGCGGGCGAGCGGTACACCACGAGGCACTATCTCGCAGCGGTCGACCTGACCCGGCTTCCTGATGGTTCGGTGGTGCGGCAGGCGCCGGACCGGCGAATCTACGTCCCCCTGTTCGTGCGCACCCTCATGGTGAGCTTGGGGGTCACGCTGTTGTGCCTCATTCTCGGCTATCCCCTGGCACACCTGATCGCGCACTCGCCGCCGCGTCGAGGCGGTCTCCTCCTGGCGCTGGTACTGGTGCCCTTCTGGACGTCCCTGCTCGTGCGCACGACCTCCTGGATCGTGCTGCTCCAGAATCAGGGCGTCGTCAACGACCTGCTGGTCGCCGCCGGATTTGTCGCCGACGACGCGCGGCTGGCCCTGATCTACAACATGACCGGCACCTTCGTGGCCATGACCCACGTGCTGCTGCCGTTCATGGTGCTGCCGCTCTACTCGGTCATGCACACGATCCCCCGATCGCACATGAGCGCCGCCGCCTCCCTCGGAGCCCGGCCCGGCCAGGCATTCTGGCGCGTCTACTGGCCACAGTCGCTCCCGGGGGTGGGCGCCGGCTCCCTGTTGGTGTTCATCCTCGCCATCGGTTACTACATCACCCCGGCCCTGGTGGGAGGCAGCACCGGCCAACTGATCTCCAACATGGTGGCCTATCACATGCAGACGTCGCTGAACTGGGGGCTGGCGTCGGCGCTCGGGGGGATCATCCTGGTCTGCGTGAGCATCCTGTACATTCTCTACGACCGCGTCACCGGAGGCGGCCGCCTGGGCGTCACCTGAGGCGGCGGGCGTTCCGGAGTGACCTGAAATGGCGGAAGCGGGCGGAATCGGACGTATGGGGCGGGCGGCCTACCGGGGCTATTGTGCGGGCGTACTGATCTTTCTGATCGCGCCGATCCTCGTGATCCTGCCCCTGAGTTTCAACGCCGAACCGTACTTCACCTTCACAGAGGGCATGCTCCGGCTGGACCCCGAGGCCTGGTCGCTGCGCTGGTACCGGGAAGTGGTCACCGACGAGGCGTGGAGCGGCGCCCTGGCGAACAGCCTCATCGTCGGTACGGCCGCGACCGCGCTGGCCACGTTCCTGGGCACCCTGGCCGCGCTCGGCCTGTCCAGCCCGCATATGCCCGCTCGGCGCCTGGTGATGGGGTTTCTCATCTCCCCGCTGGTCACTCCCGTGATCATCGCCGCCGCAGGGATGTTTTTCTTTTACACGCGGCTCGGCCTCGGACAGACGCACATGGGATTGATACTGGCGCACGCGGCGCTCGGCACGCCCTTCGTCGTGATTACCGTGACCGCGACCCTGGCCGGCTACAACCACGACCTGACGCGCGCCGCGGCTTCGCTGGGAGCCGGACCCGTGCGCACCTTCCGCAGCGTTCAGCTTCCACTGATTGCGCCCGGCGTCATCTCGGGGGCGCTGTTCGCTTTCGCAACCTCGTTCGACGAAGTGGTCGTGGTGCTGTTC
>VYEH01000290.1:8071-12665 GCA_009843005.1 Pseudomonadota bacterium
CAGATGTGGGCCGGCATCCGCGAAAACATCAGCCCGGCGATCCTGGCAGTGGCCGCTTTCCTGATCGTTTTCGCCCTGTGCCTGCTCTGGGCGGTCGCGCGGCTGAGGAAGCGGTCGTCGCGTTAGCACCCCGGTACTCCGGCAATCCGGATCGTCAGCGTAGCGCTATTTCTCCAGCAGGGCCTGGACCCGGGCGCGGTTTGCCCGGGGCATGGGCCGGCCGTCCACCGGGCTCATGGGCGCCTGCCTCAGGCCCTTGTCCGGAAACACCAGCGCATCGACCCGCTGGCCGCGTATGTTGAAGCGAAAGCCCGGGATGAGCGATACACCGCGGCCGTTATAGCGATAGCGGCGCTGGCAATCCCTGTAAGTCTTGCCCAGGGCGTCAAGCGACATCGCCACGTTTTCCGGCGCATCGGTGAACAGGTGCAGTTCGATGGGCGAGTTCACGTTGATCGCACCGCTCAACACGGGACCCGCCAGGCGTGGATTGAACAGGGAAAAAGCGTCCATGACTTCCAGCGCCAGGCTGCGAAGCTCGCGAAGCCGCTGGCCATGGGTTTCGGGCTCGAAGAGTTCCTGCCACTCGGTCACCCGCGCATCGATTTCAGCGTTGCCGGGGAGCGCCCAGGCGGCCCGCACGCCCAGGCGGCGGGCCGCCTTGCGCTTGGCGAGTCCGTAGTCCCGGATGCCGTGTTCGATCATGAGACGGGCGGCTTCCTGCGCCAGCCGTTCTCGCAACGACTCGGAGGTGGCCATGAGGTCTGTCTCCTCCCTCGGACCGGATGCCAGTGCCTTATCCAACCGATACGAAAACTCAGGTTGGATCGAGCACTAGAAGATTCGCTCCGGTTCAATGAGTTCAACCGCGTTCGAAATTTCGACCGTGTCCGGTAACGGGCTGCCCGTCAGCGATTCTGCGTGTGCATGTGGCGCCTGGATTCGAGTCGCCGGCTCCCGCGGCGCATGCTCCATCCTGAATTTCTCGAATACACTTGTTGCGCTGCTGCCTGCCGCCAGGCCCGTGGCCGGATCGATCCGCACGTCGATTATTCCCGGGGGACGCTCCATGCTGTTCAGGGGACGACCTTCCAGGGCTTCGCGCATGAACTCGATCCACATCGGCAGGGCCGTGCGCGCCCCCTGCTCGCCGTTGCCCAGCGAGCGCTCCTGGTCGAAACCGACCCAGGCCGCGGCAACGATGTCCCCGTTGAAGCCGGCGAACCAGGCATCGCGGCGGTCGTTGGTCGTGCCGGTCTTGCCCCGCAGGTCCGTCCGGCCGAGTTCCCGGTATGCCCTCACACCGGTTCCCCGTTGAACCACGTCCGACAGCATGTCGTTCATCAGGTAGATATTCTGTGCGTCCGCGATGCGTTTCGCCGGTGGGCGGGCGCCGTAAATTTCCGTAATCGAATGCAATAGCCCCGCGTCGGGTGGTTCGTCTGCCTCGCAAATGCCGCAGGCCAGCGCGGGCGCCGCTGTGAAAATCGTTTCTCCCTCGGCGTCCTCGACCTTCTCGATGATGTAGGGCTCCACGTACGAGCCGCCATTCGCCAGTGCCGCGTAACCGCCAGCCAGGTCCAGGGGCGCCACGCCCCCGGCGCCCAGCGACATGGAGGGATTCATCGGCGCGGCCAACTCGTCGAAGCCGAAACGCCTCACGTAGTCGACCGTATGCGACAGGCCGGTCTGCTGCATGACACGCACCGAGACCAGGTTGAGGGACTTGATCAACGCTTCCCGGAGCCGCGTCGGACCGTTGAACCCTTCCGAGTAGTTTGTCGGCCGCCAGAATCCTTCGAGTTCCGGACTGGGCTCGACGATCGGTGCATCGTTAAAGATCGAGGCTGCCGTGAATCCGCCGTCCAGTGCCGCCGAATAGACGAAGGGCTTGAACGCCGACCCTGGCTGGCGCCGGGACTGGGTCGCGCGGTTGAAATTGCTGAGAAAGAAATCGAAGCCGCCCGACAGTGCGGTCACGGCCCCGTCCATGGGGTCCAGCGAAACCAGGGCTCCCTGCGCCTCGGGGATTTGGCCCAGGCGCAATTCCCCGGCCGCGGTTTCCCGAAAACGAACGATTTCGCCGGGAGCGAGCACGTCGGCCACGCTGCCCGGGCGGTTCCCGGTGCGGTTCTCGTCGATGTAGGGAGCGGCCCATCCCACCGACGCAAGTTCCACGGGTATGCGCCCCACATCGCTGAAGTACACCATGGCCTGTAGTTCCTGCGGGGAACTCTCGTTTTCCATGGCGGGACCACCCTTATCCGCAGCCGCGCTGTAGATGCCGGCTTCGGCGGTGGTCGTCAACGAGTCTTCACTCGCGGGAATCGGTTCCAGGCTGACCACCAGGCCCGTGCGGTAGCCTGCCACCGGTTCATAGTCAGCCAGCAATGCGCTCCAGACTGCTTCGGGATCGCTGTCGCCGGGTGGTTCAATGCCGCCGATACCGCCTCCCGGGTCGCTCGCGGCCGCGGGAACCCATGCCTCAGTCGAGTTGCGCGCCAGCGGCCCCCGATAGCCGTGGCGTTCGTCGTAGTCGATCAATGCGCCCCTCAGCGCGTCGTCCGCGGCGCGTTGCAGGCGGCTGTCGATGGTCGTCGTGACCTTGAGGCCGGCGGTGTAGGCCGCAAGCCCGAAGCGCCGGATCATCTCCGCGCGCACCATTTCCGCCACGTAGGGCGCGTCCAGTTGCTGTTCGGGACCGTAACGCCGGCCGTCGACGGGAACGGTCAATGCCTGCCGCTGCTCCTCGGCGGAAATGAATCCGAGTTCGCGCATGCGGCGCAACACGTAGGCCCGGCGTTGTTTGGCGGCCTCGGGGCTTGTGATCGGGTTGAAGATGGAAGGTCCGCGGGGTATGCCGGCAATGATGGCCGCATCCGAAAGGCTGATCTCCTCGAGCGGTTTGCCGAAGAAGGTCTGTGCGGCGGCGGCCACTCCGTGGGCATGCTGGCCGAAGAAGGTGGTATTGAGGAAGATGTCGAGTATTTCCTGCTTGGTGAATTCCCGCTCGATGCGGATCGCCAGAATCCACTCCTTGAATTTTCGCACCAGCGTTCGGTCCCGGGTCAGGAAGTACTGCCGGGCGATCTGCTGGGTGATGGTGCTGCCGCCCTGCTCGGGCTCGCCGGCGTTGAGAACGAACAACAGTATCGCCCGCAGCGTGCCCTGGTAGTCGATGCCCGGATGCTCGAAGAAGCGGTCGTCCTCGGCGGCGAGCACCGCCTCGACGATGACCGGCGGCATGTCCTCGAGGGCGACCGGCGTGCGCCGTTCGCCGAACTGGGAGATCAGCCGTCCGTCGCGGCTGTAAATGGAAAGCGGAATCTGAACGCGAATGTCGCGCAACTCTTCCGCCTGGGGGAGTCCCGGCGCGACATAGAAGTAGCCCCCGGAGATCAGCGCGACGATGGCGAGCAACCCCGCGCCCGCGAGGGCTCCAAGGGCGCCTGAGAGTCTCACGTACCTGCGCATCGCCGAGCCCCTGTCGCTTGTCCGTGCCCCGTTTCCCCGCCGTTTGGCGCCGTTCATGCTCAATTTCGGTACCTATTGCCCAGGTTTGGGTGCGGTTTTCCTTTGACCGCTCGCATAACCTTTGGTTCTGGTACCGGCGTCAGCGCATGCCGCGCAGTTCGGGGAAGCGCATACATGGGCACTACGAACATCATTGCGAATTCTAACTCAATGCGACCCGTTTGAGGGGGCTGTCATGTTTCCAACCAGGACAAAACGACCCATTTTGGGTGTGGACATCGCCGTCAGCGGAGTGAAACTGGTCGAACTTGCACAAAGCGGCGAGAGCTATCGCGTGGAAACCTATGCATCCGAACCAATTCCTGCCGACTCGATGGATGACGCCGACATCGTCGATGTCGAGGCGGTGGCGCAGGCGGTGCGCCGGGCGCTCAGGCGTTCCGGTGCCCGCAGCCGCGAGGCGGCCGTGGCCATCGCGGGCGAAGCGTTGGTGACTCGCATGACACGCATTCCGGGCCGGTTGAGCGACGATGAGATGCAAGCCCACGCAACGTTTCAGGCGGAACAGTTTCTGCCGTTCCCCGTGGAGGAGGCGAACCTTGATTTCGAAGTGGCGGGACCCAGCGAGGTTGCGCCGGGCATGCTGGATGTCCTGATGGTGGCCGCGCGCTCAGTTCACGTCAGTCAGCGAAAGCGCGTCCTGCGGGCCGGGGGGCTGGAGGCGCGGGTTGTCGAACCGGAGCCGCATGCGCTGGAGCGCGCGTGCCGACTGCTGACGCATCAGATGATTGGCGGCGGTTTGAGGCAGATGATCGCGTTGGTGGAATTCGGTGCCGTGACCACGACATTCAGTGCGTTATCCGACGGAAAGCTCGTCTACACGCGCAATTTCGAATTCGGAGGCCAACAGCTTACCGACGAAGTCATGCAAAGGTACGGCCTGAAGCCGGCAGAAGCCGAGCGGGCGAAACAGGCGGGGGATCTACCAGAGGATTACGCTACCGACCTGCTTGCCGGCTTTCGGGAGGACATGGCGCGGCAGGTCAGCCGTTCGCTACAGTTTTTCCTGGCCTCACAAAATGATGCCGGACAACCCGTCCAGGTTCTCGTGGGTGGAGGC
>VYEH01000189.1:0-11944 GCA_009843005.1 Pseudomonadota bacterium
GCTTTGGGCTGTTCTTTCCCGAGAAGCGCGATTTCTTCCTGCGCGAGTCCGATATCTTCGATTTCGGCGGGATCGGCGGCGAGCGCCAGTCCGACATCACGAGGCTCGGTGCGTTGGCCCAGAATGGCCGTCCGTTCTTCTCCCGCCGTACTGGCCTGAGTCCGGCCGGAGTGCCCATCGATCTTGCGGCCGGCGGCAAGATCAGCGGGCGCATCGGCCGTTTCGAACTCGGCGCCCTGTCGATCCGCCAGGACGCGTTCGGCGACATCAATGCCGGGAACCTCTCCGTCGTACGCACGAAGGCCGGCGTCCTGAGGGAGTCGAATCTCGGCGTCATCGTGACGCAGGGCAATCCCGGTGCGAACGTCGACAACTCACTGGTGGGGGTCGACTTCCTTTACCGCAACACGCGACTGCCGGGCGGCAGGTCGCTCGAGGCCGACGTCTGGTACCAGCAAAGCGATACGGAAGGCGTCGAATCCGACCAGGCGGCCGCCGGGGTCGGCGTGCGCCTGCCGACGAACGAGGGATTCAGGGGCGCGCTGGAATACAGGCAGTACGAGGCCAATTTCAATCCGGCGCTCGGTTTCATCAACCGCAGCAACATTTCCAACGCCGAACTCGGTCTCGGTTACATGGCGCGCCCTGCCGCGGGGTACCTGCAATCGTGGCTCATGGCGCTGCATGTGCAGCACGTCGACCGGCTCGATACGGGTGAGCTGCAAACGCATGGGTTGAGGTGGCGCCCATTGGTTCTGCTCAACCGAACCGCCGACGAGTTTTCCTTCGACTATCGCACCTTCACCGAGAACATCGCCAGTCCATTCGAGATCTCTCCCGGCATCGTCATTCCGGTCGGACGATACAAACTCGAGGACTGGGGCATCCGTCTCATGACGGGCGCACACCGCAGGCTGGCCGCCAACCTGGAACTGGTGCGTTTCCACGATGGCAGTTATTTCAACGGCAATCGCACCGACTGGACCGGGGAACTCACGTGGCTCCCGTCGGCGCGTTTTCGCGGCAACGTGAACTACCGCTACAGCGAGATCGACCTGCCGCAAGGCAGCTTCGAGACCCGCCTCGTCGCCGCCGGCATCGATTTCATGTTCACGCCGACCCTGTCCTGGGTCAATCTGATCCAGTACGACAACGTCACCGAGACCGCGGGCATCAACATGCGGTTCCACTGGATCCCGGAAGCCGGCCGCGAAGTCTATTTCGTCATCAATCACAACGTCGAGGACCGCGATCGCGACAACCGCTATCGCTCGACGGCTTCGGACATGACGGCCAAGTTGAACTATACGTTTCGGTTCTGAGCTCCTATCGTCCGGGCGAGATTCTTTATCAGGATGCGCGTCTGGTCGGGTTGCCCAATCTTGTTTGTTCGCCTTCCCATTTCAGTGCGGCGTCTCGTGTAGTGGCCCGTCCAACCTTTTTGATGTGGCCTTTTCCATCGTGAGTATTCTTGTGTTCTCGCTCTCGCCTTTCGAGATCGTTTGTAATGCCCGTATGCACTATCTTGTTTCCAATCTTGAAGTGGTATTTGTAGGTCTTCCGAGCCATTCCCACGCCTCCAGAAAATCAATGCAGCATTCAAACATTCTACCTCTCCGACTGTCTGAGCAATTCCAACGGGTCCCGTTCCCCCGCGCTGTCCGCGAACTCAAGCGCCCGAAAAAACAGGTTGTACAGCTCCGCGTGCGAGCCGACGTTCAGCTTCCTGTAGACGATCTTCCTGTACGACCTTTCCGTTTCCGGGGTGATTCCGATGATCGAGGCAGCCGACTTCGAGGAACAGCCCCGCAAGATGTGGTCGACGACGTCCTTCTCGCGCCCTGTCAGTTCGGAGTTGCCGAATTGCTGGAACGCTGTGTAGAGATAGTCGGTGAACGACGGCTCCTCGCTTCCGAGATGCTCCCAGTGCTTTGTCAGGAGCGAGAGAGCGATGGGCTCGACAGACTTGAAGTCGCCGATCACGGAGCGGTCGAAGTCGTTAAACCTTCGCGTACGCGCCATCGAGACGACAACGGCGAGGTCGTTTCGCAGGCGGCTCAGATAGAAGACCTGGTCGAGTAACCCGCTGTAACGATAGTAGGCCTTGTAGTATCGGCTCTCGAAAAATCCGTCCGGCGCCAGCGTGTTGACGTGGAAGAAGCCCTGCTTGCCGGCCCTGAACGTCTGGTAGAGCGGACTGAGTACGAACGCGGCCTGCGACAGATACCGCTCGTAGAATGCGTCCCGAAACTCCCTGGAAAGCTCGTCGTGGAGGATTTCAGGCCGTGGCCCCACGCCGTAGGCCATGATGACCGAACTGTCGAAATCGGCCACCGAGCGCATTGTCTTCAGAAACAGCGCGGGAAACTCCGGCCGGTGCAAGGCTTCGATCAATCCCGCGAGCTTGTGCTGCCAAATCATACGCGCTGCCGGGCTTGAGGCGACGTTCGCGCGACCCCGGTTGAGGATTACTGTAACAACGGCGTATCGAGCTTGATACCCCCATCTGCGGGTAGTCCCGGCGCGCCGGGTCCGTTGACAATGTAGGTTGAATCCATACGTCCCGAGCAACGGTAATGCCTGACTTGCGTATCCAACCCGACCGCCTGTGGGACAGTCTCATGGAGATGGCGCTGATCGGGGCGACGCCCAGGGGCGGCTGCAACCGCCAGGCGCTGACCGACGAGGACCGGCGCGGACGTGAACTGTTCATCCGCTGGTGCAGGGCAATTGGCTGCGACGTGCGGGTCGACGAGATAGGCAATATCTTCTGCAGGCGGGAGGGGAGTGAGCCGGTGCTGCCCCACGTCCTCATCGGCAGCCACCTCGATACGCAGCCGACCGGTGGGCGGTTCGACGGGGTCTACGGGGTACTGGCCGGCGTTGAAGTGCTGAGGACGCTGGAGGAGAACGGAGTCGAAACACGGCGGACGGTGGAAGTCGTTTCGTGTACCAATGAAGAGGGCGCGTGGTTCCCGCCGGCACTGATGGGTTCCGGGGTCTGGAGCGGCGCGTTCGACCTCCAGGAGGTGTACCGAACCACGGACAAGAACGGCGCCGCGGTCTCGGATGAACTCGAACGCATCGGGTTCAAGGGCAGCACAGCGGCACAGCCAGCGCCCATCGAAGCCGATTTCGAGGTGCACATCGAACAGGGGCCGATCCTTGAGCAGGAGGGGCGACAGATCGGTGTGGTGACCGGCGTTCAGGGGCTTCGCTGGTACGACCTGATCATCGAAGGAGAAGCCTGTCACGCCGGGCCGACGCCGATGGAACGCCGCCGCGATCCGTTTACCGCGCTGGCGCCCATCATCGAGGAATGCTACGGGCTGGCGGATCGATTCGCGCCATGGTCGAGGGTGACTTTCGGCGACATCCAGGCGGTCCCCGGATCGCGCAATACCGTGCCTGAAAAGTTGCTTGTCCACCTGGATGTTCGCCACGCCGATGCGGGAATTCTGGACGAGATGGACAGGTTGCTGCGTCAGGCGGTCAGCACGGAATGCGACGCACGTGGACTGACGGGCACGGTCGAGGATCGCTGGCACATGCCCGCGACCCGATTCGATCCGGCCTGTATCGACGCGGTATGGCAGGCAACCCGGCGCCTCGGTTACGGCGCCATGGAAATGGCCAGCGGCGCGGGACACGACTCGGTGTACGTCGCCGGCGTGGCGCCGGCATCGATGATCTTCGTGCCTTGCGAGAACGGCATCTCCCACAACGAGGCCGAGAGCGCGAAGCGGGAGGACCTCGAAGCCGGCGCCAATGTGCTGCTGCACGCAGTTCTGGAAATGGCGGGTTGATTCGCTTTGCGAAGAGTGGCGATTCGCCATCGACCAGGTGTGAAATCCCCCGGCGACCCATCGATTCCCCCCCATTTGTGGGCTATCGAAAGCGCACGGCCCGCCTCCAGAATAGAAACGCGGGAGTCTGTAGTCGCCATGCGCGCGGGGAGAACAATGAGCATCGGTAAACGGAACGAATTCAACAACTTGGCAGTCATCGCTTCGGCCATTGCGACCATCTTCGGTGCAGGCGATGCATACGCCCAGGGAACCCTGGAAGAGATCATCGTCACCGCCCAGAAGCGGGTTCAGAACGCCCAGGACGTGCCCATCACGATGACCACGCTCAGCGGCGAGGAAATTTCCGACCTGGGCTTCGAAACCGCCGCCGACGTCCAGTACCAGACCCCCGGCCTGATCGTCTCCTACTCCTCCACCAACGCCATTCCCAACTTCGTGCTGCGCGGCGTCGGGCTCAACGACTTCACCGCCATCCAGAGCTCGCCCGTCGCCGTTCACGTGGACGAGGTCTACTACGGCAACTCCACAATGCTGAACTTCCTGCTGTTCGACATCGAGCGGGTCGAGGTGCTGAAGGGGCCGCAGGGAACGCTCTACGGGCGCAATTCCACCGGCGGTTCGGTCAACTTCTTCGCCAATCAGCCGACGGAGGACTTCGAGGCGGGGCTGGATCTCGGGGTCGGCAACTATTCGTCCCGGTTCGTGGAGGGTTTCGTGGGCGGAGCGCTGGGCGATGGAGTCAGCGGCCGATTTTCGTTCAACGCCGTCAATCAGGGCGGCGGTCCATTCGAGCACCCGACGCTGGGCGAAATCGGTCAGACGAGCAAACACGCGTTCCGCGGCCAGCTTCTGTGGGACGGCTCGGAGGATACGACCGTCCAGTTGACGGTATTCGGCGGCAGCGACGATTCCGACGGGAACCAATACCATGGCATCGCGTCCTATACCAACGATGGAAGCTTCGAGATTTGCCCGTCCGTTGACGCGGGCAGCCTGCGCGCCTCCCCGGACTGCTCGTTTGATGGGTTCGGCCGTTCCATCGCCGTCGACGACGATCCTTTCACCCTGCAGAACGGCGTGGTCAACCGGGATACGCTCGATGCATTCGGCGCCGTGCTCAAGATCGAGAGAGACCTTGGATTCGCCGCGTTTTCTTCCATCACCGGCTACAACACATTGGACCGCAAGTCCCAGGAAGACGCCGACGGCTCCGTCGAGCGAAACATCGATGTTGGATACGAAACCGATTTTTCGCAGTTCACGGAGGAGTTGCGGCTGTCGTCGCCCGGGGACAACGCCTGGACCTGGACCCTGGGACTCTTCTATTCGGCGGACGATCTCGTGACCCCGCGCACCGAGACCGACCTCGCTGACCTCTTCGACGGATTCCGCCAGAACCACGCCTACGAACTCGCCACCGATTCGTTTGCGCTCTTCTGGCACAACGAGTACCTGCTCAGCGACACCGTCTCGCTGATCGGGGGGCTTCGCTTTACCGACGAAACGCGGTCCTTCTTCGGCGGCACGATCAACGTTGCAGCGGGGCAGGGCCCTACCGGGGATGGCGACTTCGTGGCTTCCCCTGGCCCGCAGCCCGGCAATTTCAGCGATCCCGCGGTGTTCGACGAAGCGTTCGTGGACGATGAGATCGGCTTCAGCAAGACGTCCTGGACGATCGGCCTCAGCGTCGACGCCAGCGACTCCACCATGATCTACGGCACCGTCTCCAACGGCTTCAAGAGCGGCGGTTTTGTCGGCGACATCACGCTGCAACCGATACTGAACGAACCCTACGACGCCGAGACCCTCACCGCCTACGAGATCGGCATCAAGACCGACCTCCTGGGTGCGGCCCTGCGCTGGAACAGCTCGTTGTTCTTCTACGATTACGAAGACATCATCCTGGCACTGACCCTCACCGACACCGGGGAACTTGAACTCGATACCTTCCTCATCAACGAGAACGGGGCCAATGCCGACGTCTCGGGCCTGGAATCGGAAATCTGGTGGGCGCCGAGCGACTCCGTGGACATCAAGCTGGGGGCGACCTGGTTGAACACCGAACAGGAGTCGATCCCGACCAGCCCGTTCAAGGTATCCGAACTGCTCGACGGCAGTGAGTTGCCGTACGCACCCGGCTTCAGCGCCAATGGGTTGGTCCGCTACGAGAGACCCGTATCGAACGGCCGGTTGGGGTTCGCCCAATTCGATTTCACCTCCCGCTCCGACTACTTCGGGGAAGCGACCAATGCGCCGCTCACGTTGCTTGAAGGTTATACGCTGTATAACGTGAGGCTGGGCGTGGAACCGCAGGACGGGACATGGTCGGTCAACGTATGGGCGAAGAACCTGGCGGACGAACGCTATACCCAATACGTGAACGACCTGTCGTCGCTCGGCTCGATCCTCACTACGCCCGGACTGCCGCGAACGTACGGAGTGGATTTCTCCCTGCGGTTCTGAGGCCGCCGGCCGCCGTTGATGGCTCTTGAAATGGGCTTGCGTGGGGCGACATCCGCTGAGCACGAACTCAATTCCGAGTTCGTCGTACCCGGGGAGTACGAGCCCCACGCGGCCGTCTGGCTGGCCTGGCCGACGTTTCGATGGTTCACAGCACCGGAACTGGACGACCGGCGAACGGTGGCCGATATTCTGCAGGTGCTTTCGGACCGGGGTGTTCCCGCGAAACTAATGTGCGAGGACAGGCGCGGCATACAGGCCGCGGAGCTATGGCTAGCCCGAAACGGCTACTCGCTGGGTCCGGCCGTGCAGATGCTGCCGATCCCCGCTGTGGACATCTGGGTCCGCGACTACGGCCCGATCTTCCTCAAGGACCCCGCGACCGGCAGGCTCGCCATCGCTTCCTACCGGCAGAACCAGTGGGGCTACTCGACGGTCAGCGATCCGATATCCGTGCAGATGACCGAATTGCCCGAACAGGTGGCCGATTTTCTCGGCAACGATCGGGTGCGGCGTGCCGGGGTCGTCAGCGAGGGCGGCAACCGAATCTGCAACGGCGACGGCGTGCTGCTCGTCAACCGGACGCTCGAGATGCAGCGCAACCCGGGCACCCCCTGGGAGGAAATCGAGGCCGCCCACAGAAACACCCTTGGCGTCACTCGGGTCATCGGCCTGAACGGCGGTTTGCGCGAGGACCTGCAGGCCAACACGGAGGCGCCCATACCCTATTTCCACGCCGACGAGATCATCCGCCTCTACGGCGCCCAGTCCACCGGAGGTCACGCGGACGAGTTCTGTCAGTTCGCCGGCCCCAACCGAATCGTTCTGGCGGAGGTGACGGAACGGGAGGCCGCCGCCGACCCCATCATGGCGGCCAACTACGCGCGGCTCGAAGAGGTGAATCGCACGCTGAGCGAGGCAACCGACGCGCATGGCAATCCCTTCGAGGTTGTGCGAATCCCCGTGCCAGATATCGACTACATGCGCGTCGGGCCGGGAGAGCCGATGTACTCGGAATTCCTGGCGCGGTTGGGCGGTGTGGGCCGCTCCGGAGAGTTCACGGAGGGCCAGCCCGTGCACGTCGTCAAGTGCGCGAGCTACGTCAACTATCTGGTGACCAACGGCGTGGTCATTGCGCCCCGGTACGGCAATGCGGAGAAGGACGACGCGGTCGCCCGCATCCTGCAGGCGGCCTATGATCGCGATGTCGTGCAGATCGACCCTACGCCCATCAACTACGTCGGAGGCGGAATCCACTGTGTCACGCAACAGCAGCCGGCCGGCGCTCTCTGAAGGCCAGCTCGCATGAACCTCTGCAGTTTGCCGGCGCCGTCTGTAGGGCTGTGCCCATGAACGTCCGCAGCCTGCCAACGCCTGAAGGCCGGTAACCATGAACATCGATGGATTCGCCTGCGTGATCCCGACTCTCGTCGTGCTCGTGCTCGCCGTCCTGTCCAAGCGCACCATCGAACCGCTCGTTGGCGGCACGGTGGTGGGGCTCGCCATGCTCGCGCCCTCGGAACTGCTGACCAACTTTACCGACGTCATCCTCACGGTCATGCAGGACGAGACCATCGGCTGGGTGATCATGGTCTGCGGGCTGATGGGCGGCCTGATCGCGGTGTTGGCGCGGATCGGCGGCGCGTCCGCCTTCGGCCGGCTCGCCAGCCGCCGGGTCCGAACCCGGGCCAGCGCGCTGCTGGCCACCTGGCTGCTCGGCCTCGCCGTCTTCATCGACGACTACCTCAATGCGCTCGCGATCAGTTCGTCGATGAAGCGGCTGACGGATCGCTTCCGTGTATCGCGCGAGATGCTGGCCTACGTGGTCGATTCCACCGCGGCGCCAATCTGCGTGCTGGTCCCGCTGTCCACCTGGACGGTGTTCTTCGCCGCGGTGCTGGAGGACAGCGCGGCCGCAGAAACCGGGCAGGGGCTCTCCGTCTACATCGGCGCGATCCCGTACATGTTCTATGCATGGGCCGCCGTGGCCATCGTGCCACTGGTGATCGTCGGAGCGATACCTGTGTTCGGGCCGATGAGAATGGCTGAAGGGCAAGTTCAGCAGCCCGAAGGATCCGGTGGATTGGTACCAGGCGCCGATGGAAGCAACGCGCGGCACGCTGACGGGATCGGCTCGCAGGGCATCGATGAGAGCGTCCCGCCGGGTACCGATGGGATGGCGCTGCCGGGCGCAGAAGGCGTCGCCGCGTTTCGAGCCGAACTCCGCGGCGCCGTCCTCAACTTCCTCGTACCTATCCTCGCACTGGTCGGCTTCACCTGGTATCTGGGCGCGGACATCCTCAAGGGCGTCACCGTGGCGCTGGCGCTGACCCTGGTGCTGGTGGCCGTGCAGCGCCTGCTCAGCGTCACCGAGCTGTTCGACACGATCCTGGAAGGCTTCAAGTCCATGCTCCTGCCGCTGGGAACGGTCGTGGCGGGCTTCATGCTGAAGGAAGTGAACGACCAGCTCGGACTCGCACCCTACGTCATCGGCGTCGTCCAGCCGCTGATGACCGCCGAATTCCTGCCCCTGGTCACCTTCCTCACCATCGCATTGATCGCCTTCGCCAGCGGATCCTTCTGGGGCATCATCGTGGTGGCCATGCCCATCGTCATCCCGCTGGCCGACGCTGTCAACGCTGACCTCTCGCTGGTAATCGGCGCCCTGATCTCCGCCAGCGCCTTCGGCAGCCATACCTGTTTCTACGGCGACTCCACCGTGCTCTCCGCCCACGGCAGCGGATGCGGCGCCATCGATCATGCGCTCACGCAACTTCCGTACGCGCTGCTCGCGGCCGGTGTCGCCTCCGTCGCGTTCGTCGTCGCCGGCTTCGCACTGGGCTGACCACCGCGCAATGGAAAGCCAGTCTGCAACTTCAAGGAAAGACTGAAGTCCACATGGAGACAAGAGTGAACTCTACGCGACGGAAAGCATGAACCCCACGCGAAGGAAAGGATGAGCCAACCTGACTGGAAAACCCTCTGGGAGATGGACCGGAATCATTTCATCCACCCCTACACCGACTTCTCCACCTTCAAGGAGCAGGGCAGCCAGATCATCAGCAAGGCCGAGGGCGTGCACGTGATCGATTCGCGAGGCAACCGACTGCTCGACGGCATGGCCGGGCTCTGGTGCGTGAACATCGGCCATGGCCGGCGCGAAATGGTGGAATGCATCGCCGGGCAGGCGGCGAGGATGCAGTACTACAACCCCTTCGGCCACAGCGGGAATGAGCCCGCGGCGTTGTTATCCGCCAAGCTGGCCGAACTGACCCCGGGCGAACTCAACCACGTCTTCTACACCACCGGCGGATCCACCGCCAACGACGCCGCCATCCGCCTCGTGCACTACTACAACAACCTGCGGGGCAAGCCGCGGAAGAAGTGGATCGTCTCGCGGCTGGGGGCGTATCACGGCGCCACCTACGTGACTGCGAGCCTCACCGGCATTCATGCGACCAAGCACGGTTTCGACCGCATCGCGGACGACTGGATCACCCACGTTTCAGCGGCCAACATGTACCGCCGGCCCGACGGTGCGGAGCAAATGGACGAAGAGGAATATTGCGAGTTCCTGGCCTCGGAATTCCGTAATCGAATCGCCCAACTGGGCGCGGACAACGTGGCGGCCTTCATCGCCGAGCCGGTCATGGGGGCAGGGGGCGTGCTCGTGGCGCCGCGCGGCTACCACCGGAAAATGTGGGAAATCTGCCGGGAAAACGATGTGCTCTACATCGCCGACGAAGTCGTCACCGGTTTCGGCCGGCTGGGCGCCTGGTTCGCCTCCGAGGAAGTCTACGACTACGTCCCGGACATCCTCGTGCTCGCCAAGGGCATCAACTCGGGCTACATCCCCCTCGGCGCGGCGGTTTTCTCCGAGGAAATCTACGACGTCATCAGCCGGCCCCAACGCGAGGGCGGTCTGTTGACGATGGGATTCACCTACTCAGGCCATCCGATCGCCTGCGCAGCCGCCCTGAAGAACATCGAGATCATCGAGCGCGAGGACCTCTGCGCCAGGGTGCGCGATGTTGGATCGTACTTCTTCGAACAGGCGCTGACATTGCGCGATCTGCCTATCGTCGGAGACGTGCGGGGCAGTCATTTCATGGTCGGCATTGAGTACGTTGAGGACAAGCAGAGCAAGACACCCTACGATCCGAAGGTGCGCGTGGCTGAAAGGGTGTTTGAGGCTTGTCGCGATCAGGGCTTGATAGTCCGCCCTATAGGCAACCAGACCGTGCTTTCGCCGCCATTGATCCTGACCAGAAGTCAGACTGATCGGCTTTTCGGAATACTGCGCACGAGCATCGAGCAGACTGCTACCATGATGTGAGGCTCCCGCGGCTCTTCGTACACCACCTCCGAAGACTTGATCGCCTTCGGGGTTGATTCTGTTTACGTAAAACGCCGTACAGTCGACCCGCATTTTCACAGTCGTAAGGACCGGAAGACGCGACGGTTCTTCGAGGGAGATCAAGCGATGAATTCGAGAAACGGTATGCGGCCGGTGCATCCGGGCGAGATCCTTCGCGAGGAGCTCAACACGATCGGACTTTCGGCCAATGCCTTGTCGAAGGAACTGGGTGTGCCAGTGAACAGGATTACGATGATCCTTAACGGTCAGCGGGGCGTGAGCGCCGATACGGCGCTGCGACTCGCGAGGTATTTCGGAACGACGCCGCAGCTTTGGCTGAACCTGCAGAAGACTTGGGAACTGCGTCGAGCCGAGATGGAAGCGGGATCGTCGATCGCGGAACAAGTCACGCCTTGGGGAGAAGATCGCCCGCAACGGTGAACTGCATGTTGACCGGGGAATCGCCCTGGAATCCCGACACAATTTTTCGCGCTAGTCTCTTAGCCAACCCAATGCCCAAAGAAGGGCTTACGTGTTCTCGCTCCGCTGAACGTGCTGTTGCTCGGTACCCGATCAGTCTTCCGGCGATTCAAGGCCGGCGCGACGCTCTGTGCTGAGCCGCGCGTAGGGTACCGACCACATTACATCGTCGCATTGCACCTTGGCGCGCTTGGGGTTCATGCGCACGATGGTCCCAGTTCTCAAGTCTCCGCGGGCGATGAAGGTGACGGCATCGCCGGTCCGGAACTTCGCCCTGGCGGCCTCCCGGGCATTGCGCGCCTCGTCGCTTTCGGGCGCGCAGGACTTCGGTGTTGCGCCAAGCCGCCTGGCGATCTCCTTCCAGGCGGGTCCGTGCCCCGCTTTCGGTCCGGCGAGCGCGTGGGCGATCTCGTGCAGGATGGTGTCGGTGACCTGACCGGGCGCCTCGTTCAGGGCGTGCACACGACTGATGAGGATCAGCTTCTGCTGCTGACGGCATTCGCCCAGTTTTTTCCGTGCGCCGTTGAAGCGTAGCGACCACTCGCCGAGACCGTGCCGGTCCATGAGTTCACGTGCCTGAACAGCAGTTTGCTTGAGCCGCATCATGCGTTCCTCGCGGTCTTGCGCGGTGGAACGGCAAACATGCTCGAGTCCGTGGTACGGCACGGCCCAGACGACGGTGCCGCAACTCACCCTGGCACGCTTCGGATTGAGTTTCTCCACCGTGCCGGTCAGCGTGCCGCCGTCGGCGGTCGAGAACCGCACCCGGTCGCCGACATCGAATAGAACTTGGGCATCCTCGGTGTGGATCGAGTCGGCGCAATTCGTACCCAAACCG
>VYEH01000189.1:11954-12515 GCA_009843005.1 Pseudomonadota bacterium
TTCTCCTGTTGATGATTCTTGCTGTCGTCCTATGCCCAGCAATCGTTTGAACACCCATGAGGCGCTACAGGGCCAGACCCGTTTCAGCAGGCAGAAACAATAACCCCGCCGGGGCCTTGCGGCGAGTCCGGCGGGGAGCAAGTACGAATCAGGATAGGTGAACCAGGGACGGTGAGTCAACGCGCGATTCCACCTCACCCGTGCCTGATGTTCGAGCAAGGAGGCCCTGAACGAGACCTATCCCGAATCTCCCGGTAACACCACTTCCACGAGTCCCCCACTCACCGGAAAGTGCACCCAGCACCCCGCGCATTCGAGGCCGGCGCCCCGGATCGCGCTGGCGTATGCGGCGAGCTGACCCGAGTACTCCCGCGCCTCGCTGGTCCATTCCGAGCGCGGACGCGGAGAGGATTTGTGGTCGATGACGATCCATCCTTCCTCTGTCTCCAGGAGAAGATCGATCCAGCCGCGGAGCACTTGGCCGTTGTCCCGGGCGAGCGTCACGGGGTGCTCGACCAGCACGCGGAGCGGAGCGAATCTGTCATTGACCGCGTCCAGGAG
>VYEH01000286.1:0-7691 GCA_009843005.1 Pseudomonadota bacterium
CCCGAGCAGCAGGGCCCGCTCGCGGCTTGACTCGCCGTCGCCCAGCAGCGTGTGCACCGCTTCTTCGGCGACGGCCCGCAGGCGGTTCGTCATGGGCTCGTCGCACCGCATGCGCCTGGCGAAATCGCACAGGAAGGCGTCGATGACGGGGAGTGCGTCGATGGAGAGCGTCGACCGGAGACGCCTGGGCCGCTTGCCCGTGAGATCGAGGAAGCCCGACAGGACGATGACCGTGATCCCTCCGGCCGTCATGCCGTGCCCCATGAGGTTGCCCCAGAAGCCCTCCAGAAGCTCGGGATAGATCATGTCGAACTGGAACGCGAGGCCCACCCAGAACGCGAATCCGACGATCAGGCTCTTGCGGTAGTCGAGACCGTCGTTGGTGAGGATCTTCACGCCGAAGACGAAAATCAGCGCCACGATGATCGCGAGATAGGCGCCCGCGACGGGGCCCGGCAACGCGACGATCACGGCCACGAGTTTCGGCAGGAACGCCAGCGCGATGAACAGGATCCCGACCCACACGCCCACGGCGCGTGAGGCGACGCCCGTAAGCTCCGCGATCGCGATGCTGGCGCCGTAGGTGGTGTTCGGGACGGTCCCGCCGATGCCCGACAGCAGGTTGCCGAAACCGTCCGCGTTGATGGCGCCCTGGATGGAGCGGAAGTCGATGGCGCGCGGCTTGCGCCACGATGCGCGCTGGATGGCGATGGCGTCGCCGAGTGTGTCCATCGCGCCGACAAGGGTGACGATGATGAATCCCGGGAGCAGCGCCCAGAACACGCCGCCGAAGCTCAGGTCGAGGCCCGGGTACCCGCTGAAGTCGGGTAGCCCGATCCAGGGTGCATTCGCGACCCGCTCCAGGTCGTAGATGCCAAAGTAAAGACCTGTCAGCCCTCCGGCCGCAAGCCCGATGGCCGGCGCCCAGACCCGCCAGGCGCCGGAGAGGCGCAGCGCCACCAGGACGACGACCGCGAGCGTGACGATGCCGGTAACAAGCGCGGCGGACTCCGGGGCGCCGGCAGGAGCCTCCGTAAGCTTGTCGAAGACGATCGGTGCGAGGCTCACGGGGATCAGCATGAGCACGGTTCCCGCTACGGTCGGCGTGAACACGCGCCGCAACATGGCCATCTTCGCGCCGAGCAGGAACTGCACCATGGACGCCATGACGATGAGCGTGGCCAGCAGCGCGGGCCCGCTCTCCACTATCGCCGTGACGCTCATCGGCAGGAAGGCCGCCGTGCTGCCCATCACCAGGATGTACCCGGCGCCGATTCGCCCGATGCGCAACGCCTGTACGATGGTGGTGATGCCGCTCCCGGCGAGGGCGCCAAATATGGCCCAGGTCAGGTACGCCTCGCTTCCTCCGGCGGTGCTGATCAGGATGGCCGGCGTCAGCACGACCCCGGCGAGGGCGAGGACCGCGTACTGGGCCCCGAGACCGATGGTCAGACCGAGCGGCGGGCGGTCGTCCGCTTCGTAGCGGACTTCGTGGCTGGAATCGTTCATCGGGTCAGGGGGTTCCAGAGCTAGAGTGCTATGCGATTGGCGACCAGTTCGTCGACCACCGCGGGATCGGCCAGCGTCGAGACATCCCCCAACTCATCGGGCGCATCCTCGGCGATCTTGCGAAGGATGCGGCGCATGATCTTCCCGGAGCGTGTCTTCGGCAGGCCGGGCGCCCATTGCAGGCAATCCGGGCTGGCGATGGGGCCGATTTCCTGCCGCACCCAGGCTACGAGCTCCTTGCGCAGGTCGTCGCTGGGATCCTCACCGACGTTCAGCGTCACGTAGGCGTAGATGCCCTGACCCTTGATCGGATGCGGGCAGCCCACCACGGCGGCTTCGGCCACCTTGGCGTGCGCCACAAGAGCGCTCTCGACCTCGGCGGTGCCCATGCGGTGGCCGGAGACGTTGATGACGTCATCCACCCGGCCGGTGATCCAGTAGTAGCCGTCGGCGTCGCGCCGGGCGCCGTCGCCGGTGAAATATGTCCCCGGGTACTGGCTGAAGTAGGTATCGAAGAAGCGTTGATGGTCGCCGTAGACGGTGCGCATCTGCCCCGGCCAGCTATCCAGCAGCACCAGGTTGCCCATTGCCTCGCCGTCCAGTATCTGCCCGTCGCTGTCGACGATGGCCGGTTGCACGCCGAACAGCGGGCGCGTGGCCGAACCCGGTTTCAGTGCGGTGGCGCCGGGCAGGGGGGTGATCAGGATGCCGCCGGTCTCGGTCTGCCACCAGGTATCCATGATGGGGCACCTGCCGTCGCCCACCACGTGGTAGTACCACTCCCAGGCCTCCGGGTTGATCGGTTCGCCCACGGTGCCCAGCAGGCGCAGGCTTTCGCGCGACGTGCGCCTGACCGGCGCCTCGCCTTCAGCCATAAGGGCGCGAATGGCGGTGGGGGCGGTGTAGAAGATGTTCACCTTGTGTTTGTCGACCACCTGCCAGAATCGGCTCGAATCGGGATAGGTAGGTACGCCTTCGAACATGAGCGTGGTGGCGCCGTTGGCCAGCGGACCGTAGACGATGTAGCTGTGGCCGGTCACCCAACCCACATCCGCGGTGCACCAGTAGATGTCCCCGTCGTGATAGTCGAAGACGTACTGGTGCGTCAGCGAGGCGAACACCAGGTAGCCCCCGGAGGTATGGAGCACGCCCTTGGGCTTACCGGTGGATCCGGAGGTATAGAGGATGAAGAGGGGATCCTCCGCGTTCATGGGTTCCGCCGGGCAGTAGGGATCCGCTGCGCTGGTGATGTAGTCGTACCAGTGATCGCGGTCATGGCTCCACTCGATCTCGGCGCCCGTGCGGCGGACGACCACCACGGTTTCCACCTCGGTCTTGCCCTCGGCAGCCAGTGCCGCATCCACGTTGGCCTTGAGCGGGATGCGCCTGCCGCCCCGCAATCCCTCGTCCGCGGTGATGACCACGTTCGACCGGCAATCCTCTATGCGCCCGCGCAACGCCTCCGGTGAGAACCCCCCGAAGACCACGGAGTGGATGGCCCCGATACGTGCGCACGCCAGCATGGCGACGGCCGCTTCCGGGATCATGGGCATGTAGATGGTGACCCGATCGCCCTTGGACACGCCCAGTGCCCGCAACGCGCTCCCGAGCCGGCACACGCTCTCGTGCAGTTCCCGGTAAGTGATTCGCGCGTCGTCGCCAGGGTCGTCGCCCTCCCAGATGATGGCGGTCTGCTCGCCACGGGTCCTCAGATGCCGGTCGAGGCAGTTCGCGGCCACATTCAGCGCGCCATCAGCGTACCAATGGATGTGCAGGTTCTCCGCGTCGTAAGAGACATCCCTGATCTGGCTGTACGGCCTGAGCCAGTCGAGGCGCCGGCCGTGCTCGCGCCAGAAGTCTTCCGGTTCTTCCACGGACCGGCGATAGAGCTCACGGTAGGCGGTTTCGTCCACCCATGCTCGCCTGGCAAACTCCTCGGGTACCGGATAAATCTTGTCGTCGCTCATTACGGGTCCGTTATTTTCGACGGGCCGTTTCCACCGCCAACGCGGTTACTACGCCACGTTACCCCAAAGTCTACTCCCGGGACGCTGTCGCCATGGCGGCTTGGCAGTGCGATAGTAGTTTCTCGCCGCCGGCTTGGTATGCTTTTTTGAATACTGCGATGCGCCCGCGCATGTTGTCGGGAGGGCCGGAAAAACGATGAAGAATGCAGTTGTAGTGCTTGGAACAATTGTCCTTTGCGCCCAGGGTTGGGCCCATCATTCTTTCGCCGACTACGACCGGGGCGAGGTCAGGGAACTGGAAGGCGAACTGGTCAATGTCCGCTGGCGCAATCCGCACGTTGTTTTAACCGTGCGGGTCGTCGAACCGAATGGCGAGGCAACGGACTGGCAACTGGAAACGGGGGCGTTCTACCTGCTCGAGAGGCGTGGTCTTGAAGCGGCCATGTTTCCCGTCAATGAACGGGTAAGGGCGGCGGGCTCCGCGTCGGTCACGCGTGCCGGCAGGATGCAGGTGTCGAACATGCTGCTGCCCTCGGGCGAGGAAGTCGTTTTCGGTGGCGGAGGCAGCCCACGGTGGGCCGACGCATCTGCCGGGGGCGGGTGGAACAGCGAAATCGTCGATCGCCGGCATCTTGGCCTGTTTCGTGTCTGGAGCGTGGAGGGCCTGGGTACGTACGGCCCGGCAGTACAATCAATGTCGGCCCAGTTTGCAGCCTCAACCAGGGCAGAGTCTCCGACGGACCCCGGTCCGGACCCGTGCCTGCCCATGGGCATGCCCCCGGCCATGATCTCGCCTCTCCCGGTGGAATTTGTCGATCAGGGCGACACCATCGAGCTGAGGCTCACCGGGTTCGGCAATGTGCGAAGCATCGAACTTGCGCCTCTCGACGATCCAGAAGCTGTCCCGCTTTCGGATCTCGGATACTCCACAGGGAGCTGGACGGACCAGGCGCTCGAGGTGCGAACGACGCGCATCGGCTGGCCCTGGCTGGACGATGCGGGCAGGCCCCAATCCGAGCGCGTCGAAATTCAGGAGGAGTTCGCACTGCTGGATGACGGCGACCGTCTCCGCTATACCCAGACGATTGTCGACCCCGAAACGTTGACGGAGCCGGTGACAGTGACCTGGGACTGGATCGATATCGGCGAAGAAAGCCTGGGTTCGGTGCAGTGCGAATGAACGCAGCTCCGGCCGGAGTCCGCGGAATGACGGCGTGTCAACCCGATGAGCAACGCCTCAACCCGTGTACTTGTCCCCCAGCATCGGTTCGCCGTTGAGAAAAACCTGCTCGACCCACACCGACGGTGCGTCGTTTCGCGCAGGCGCACCGAGTATTGAAATCTCGTCGCCCGGCTTGAGCGTGTCGCTGGACCAGCCTTCTTCCTGGGTCAGTCGGATGCTGCCCGGCAACCCCGCCAGCCAACCGACAACCGCACCATCGTCCCCCGTCACGTCAAACAGGATTTGCGTGTGAGGGTTGACGAACTGAAATTCCGTCACGGTCCCCGCAACGGCGATCGTCTGTGTCAGGTCGTAGACGACGTTTGAGCCATGGTGACTCAGTGACTGGATGGATGGAAACGCCATGGCGATTCCGGCGACAATGGCGGCAAGTCTTGAACTCATGGACATCCCCCGGGCCACTCAAAGCGGAGACGGAAAAATTATAGCGCCAAGAATAATCATGAAGCAGGTAGAAGTGACCGCATTCGCGCTAACGGCGCTTGCCGGCGTGCTCGCATCGCCCGTCGCTGCGTCGCAGGACTGGGTCGAAGAGTCGGTCTGCGCGGACAACGCCCCGGTGGAGTTCCATACCTGCGCGCTTGCAGCCGCCGAATCGTTCGATCCTCCGCGCACGCCCGACGGCAGGCCGCAACTGGGGGGCTACTGGATGTTGCCCGGCGGCCAGTTCGGCGGGGCGTACGAGGATCTGGAGGAGCACCCGGGCGAGCTGGATGCGCTCGGGGGCGCCGCCGTGATCGTCGACCCGCCGGACGGCGCGCTCCCGATCAGGCCCTGGGCCGCCGAGCAGGTGGAAGCCAACGCGGTTCGATATCTGCACCACAACGCAGCCTGCTTCCTTGCGGGCGTGCCCAACACGATGTATCACGGCGGACCGCGGCAGTTCCTGCAGACGCCGGACTACCTGGTGATCCTTTCCTACAATGCACACGCGTACCGAATCGTCCGCCTGGACGACCGCCCGCCGTTGGGGGAGAAGATCAGCCTGTGGAACGGGGACTCCAGAGGCTGGTGGGAGGGCGACACGCTGGTGATCGAGACGAACAACCAGAACGCCCTGCCCTGGCTCGACCAGCGGGGCAGGTTCTACACGCAGGAGGCGCAGGTGGCCGAGCGCCTCACCCTGATCGATCCCGATACGCTCCACTACGAGGCGACTATCGAGGACCCGAATGTCTATACCTCGCCCTTCACCATCGCCTTGCCCTATCGGCGCATCAGCGACGAAACGTACGAGATTCCCGAGCTTGCCTGCTACGAGAACAACGTCGAGTTGATGGAGGTGTACCGCCAGGTGGGGCTGGAAATTTTCCCGGGGATCAGTCCCGAAGAGGCGCGGAGCGCCGCGGAGGCACGGTGAGATCGGCCCGGATGAAGACGCGGACATCTCGCTTGTTGGTTGCCTGTGCCACCGCGCCCCTCGCCGGTCCCGGTGCGATGCTTGGCGGTTGCTGCGGACTGTTTGCGATTCTCTTGTTACTGGCGGGCGCCCCGGCCGTGGCCCAGCAAACGGTTGGCGACGCCTATACTGCACCTCGCACAGCCTTCGGTCAGCCCGATATCCAGGGCATCTGGCAGGCGCTGAACACTGCCGTCTGGAATATCGAGGACCACGCGGGGCAAATGGGTGTTCCGGCCGGACAGGGCGTCGTGGTCGGTGGCCCGATACCGTACCAGCCCTGGGCAGCCGAGCAGCGAGCGGAGAACTACGAGAATCGCCTTACCGATGATCCCGAGGCGAACTGCAAGATGGTCGGCGTGCCTCGCATCACGTACATGCCGTACCCGTTCCAGATCGTCCAGACCCCAACGCAGGTCACGCTCCTCTACGAATACGTCCATACGGTCCGCAACGTCTACCTGGACAGCGACCATCCCGACAACATGCCCGACCGCTTGTGGATGGGCGACTCCCGCGGCCGTTGGGAGGGCGACACGCTGGTCGTCGACGTGGTGCAGTTTACCGATCAGACCTGGTTCGATCGTTCAGGCAATTTCCACGGCGAAGCGTTGTACGTCGTCGAACGCTACACCCGCACGGGCCCGGACCACATGATCTACGAGGTGACCATTGAGGATCCGGAAGTCTTCACCGAGTCCTGGCAAATGCGCATGCCGCTGTATCGCCGACAGGAGGAAAACATGCGCCTGCTGGAATACGAGTGCCACGCGTATCTCGAAGCGGGTCGGGAATGAAATTGCAGATCGGTCAACCTGATGACCCCGGAGACGGAGCGGCGCTGTCGCTTGCCCCTGTAGGCAGTCCCCTTGAGGTGAGTCCTCTTGACTCTTTTGCGAGCAGACCGGTCTAATACCGCCTCTGCTCTGGGGCCAGGTAGCTCAGTTGGTAGAGCAGCGGACTGAAAATCCGCGTGTCGGGTGTTCGATTCACCCCCTGGCCACCATCTTCAAGGGACGGGAATTTCACGGTGGCCTTCCGAAGGCCGGTGACCATATGCGAATCGCAGGACTACCGTCAGTATGGGACCGAGCGCGGTCCCATACTGGGGTCAGCCTGCTTGTACCGCTGGTCCTTGCCAGCGCCCCCGATCAGGGCTCGGCCGAAGACGACAGAACGATCTGCCTGTACCCGCCGGCGCGCCGGAAGTGGACGATCAGGAACAGGTAGCCGAGCGCCATGAACGCCGGGACGAGCGCGGTGACCTTGAGGGCGGTCTGGCCGCCGTAGAATGACGCGTCTCGCACCGCCTGTTCATCCGGGGTCAGAACGATGCTGAAGTCCTTGGCCCTCTCCATGACGGGGCCGGCCCGGGAACCGTCCAGCCCCTGGACGGCGGGGAAGAAGAGGAACCGGTTCGTGCCTTCGGCCCTGTACTCCTCGTAGACGGCGGGGGCGTTCTCCTGGAGATGCTGGGAGGCGTAGCGGTCCTGGAGGTAGCCGATGCCGGGGCCGCCGAGCAGGCCGGCCGAGAGCATGCCGACGCCGCCGACCGCGCCCAGGGTGAGCGCTC
>VYEH01000286.1:7716-12416 GCA_009843005.1 Pseudomonadota bacterium
TTCGGACACGACACCCAGCATCGTCGGCCAGAAGAAGGTCTTGCCGAGGCCGTAGATGGTTGCGGCCACCATGATGGTGACGCCGGTGGCGAAGGAGCCCAGCGCATAGAGGCCGATGACGGCGAGGACGGAGCTCGCGAAGAGCAGACCCAACGGATTGATCCGGTGGACGATGGGGCCGGCGAAGAAGCGCAGGACGAACATCAGGAGGGCGGTGTAGAGCAGGATGAACAGCCCCATGCCTCCGAGCACCGTGTCCATGATGTTGGCGATCCAGCTGTCGGTGCCCAGCTCGACGTAGCCGATGCAGACGTGAAGGACCAGGAGGAAGATCATCATCGGCGCCGCGAACTCCCTGAGCATCTCGCCGAACCTGACGCCCGCGGCGGTTGCCTCGGACATCGGGAACTTCTCACCGACCATCATGAGCACGTAGACCAGCGTGGGGACGAGGTAGAGGGCAAGGACGATCTCCCAGTGCACGCGGCCGATCATCGCCACGCCCAGCAGGGCGCCGATGATAATGCCGCCCGGCCATCCCGCGTGCAGGATGTTCAGGTAGTGAGTCTTCTCGTCGCGGTAGAGCGTGGCGACCAGAGGGTTGACGACGGCCTCGCAGATGCCGTTCGCGATCGCGAAGATGAACACGCCCCAGAACAGGCAGAGGTAGGCGCCGGCGCGGGCGACGTCGGGGTTGGTGTCGATGGCGCCGCTGTAGACGAACGTCGCCGCCACCGTCACGATCACCGACAGCACGTGGAGGGCGCCCGCGAGCAACAGGAACGGCTTGTAGCCGAAGCGGTCGAGGAAGAGGCTCGCGATGAGGATCACCAGGCCGAACCCGACGAAGCCTCCCCCCGTGATCTGTCCGAGTTCCGTTTGCGTGAAGCCGAATTCACTTCCCCACTCCAGCAGGAGCCCGCCGCGCACGGCGAAACCGAATCCGGCAACAAAGATGGTCAGGAAGCTCGCAATCAGTAGTTTGGTGTTTTTTTTCATGGGTCCTCTGGGCGTCGGAGTGGGGGTGACCGGGAGATGGTATCAGGTAGCGAGCGTGAAGTCCGGCAGGCGAACGATCTCGCCGCCCTCGTCGAACATCTGGTGGCAGGCGCCCCATAGCACCGCCATGGCGTGGGGGCCCTCGACCGCGCCCGCGTACTCCTGCCAGTCCTCCGTCAGTTGGAGTTCACTAAGTTCGCCGGTATAGACGATGAGCCGGTGGCGGATGATTTCGGTCGCCCCCTCGGGGATGTGCCAGTCGCCCATCCGGGACCGCGCGGGCCCGACGCCGAGCTGGCCGTCGACGCGCCAGGTCTGCGGGAAGCCGACGTTCCTCGGGTGGTCGAAGATGGCGACGTGGAGCATGTCGTCGCGGCCTTCGACCTGCATCCCGACATCGACCCACATCGCGCGCTTGCCTTCGGCCTGGGCGTTGCGCTCGCGCGCCGAGTTGACCGCCTCGCCCGCGATGTCCTCGTGCCAGGGCATGCGCAGGAACAAGCCGCCGTAGTACATTTCGTTGATCGAGACGTCGGTGTGGGCTTCGCCGGCCCATTCGAGATCGAGGATGAAACGGTCTTCCTCGGCCCGCATCGTCCAGCTCTGCGTCTCGGTCATGAAGGCGTTGCCTTCGGCGTCGAGCATGCCGTAGACCGTCTGCCACTTCACCTCGGACCCGGACGCTGTGACCACCATGGCCGAATCGCGGCGCCAGTAGTCGCCGCCCAGGTTGTGGAAGTAGTCCCGGCCGACGGCCCTGGCGATGTCCTCCGGCTTGTCGCGCCGGTAGAACCACTGCCTGAGCGTGTCCTCGTCCATGGGCTCGCCGTTCACGCGGGTGAAGCCCCAGTAGAGACCGGTCTGGTGAGGGTGATGGTCGGGGCTTGACTGCGTCGCCAGACCGTGGCCGTCCGGGGCGACGATCGGATGCAGGAACGGCCGGTGCCCGGGGTCCGCGTTCTGGGTGACGATCGGTTCGTCTTCGCCCTCGCGGTAGATTGCGATCGAGCCGCTCGCCTCGTCCTGGACCGCCAGGAGCGGTACCACGTTGCCGGACTCCTGAGCCTCAGCTCCACCGACACCCGGACTCTGTGTGCGCCCGACGCCAAGCGCCGCAACGGCTGCTGCCAATACCAGTGCCGACTTGGTCGGAAAGCTCATGCCTGACTTCTTCCCTGGAATGCGCGAGGGATAAAGACTTCTATCGAAGCACAGGTGATTCTATCCCGTCGATGAGGTTTGCGGGAACGGAGATCGGGCGCCGAACCGTGACTCCGGGGCTGAATGAGCGAGTGATCTGCGATGCTCGGGTCGTTACGGTATGATTTTTCGGTCGGGCTATCGGGGAATTACGGCTTGCTCACCAATCGGGGAACCTTATGCACCCTGGCGGCACCGCTCCTGCCTGTCCAGGGCGCGGTCGCACAATCCGGCGAATCTCACGACCTTGCCGACCCGGAGAATTTGATGAAGCGATACCATCTGGAATTGACTGTCGGATTGTTCTGTCTACTGCCCTGTCTAGTCAGCGCGCACCACTCCATTGCCGTGGAGTACGACATGCATACGCAGGGGACCATTGAGGGAGTCGTGAGCGAAGTCTGGTTCAGGAATCCACACGTCCGCTATTACGTGTCGGTGACGGACGATCAAGGCGAAGAAACTGTCTGGAATGCCCATGGCCACAATCCCGTTACGCTTGTGCGAACGGGATGGATGTTTGAAACCATCCAGGTGGGCGATCGCATTGCGATTGTCGGAGACCTCACGCGCGATGGTTCGCCGAAAATGTTCATCCGCACCGTCGAATTGGCGGATGGGCGCGTGCTGATCAGTCATCCCGGTGCGGACAATCATGCAGATAGGGAGTGACACAATGAAAGAATTCTCCTCCCTGGGTACGTTCGGATTGATCGTTATGGGATTTCAATCCTTACCCGCTGCAGGTCAGGAAGGTATTGCCGGCGAGTGGATGATCTCGATCGATCAGGGCCGTGGGCCAATGACGGGCCAACTCGAGCTTGTGCATGACGGCGATGATTTCGTCGGTCACGTGGAAGGTGGACCAGTCACCGTCAATGTTGAGGGTAGTCGCATCGAACTCGGTATTGACGATCGGACGGGCGCCGGAGAGCGCTATGTGCGTATGCTGACCGGCGCGTTGAGCGGCGACGTCATGGAAGGGCGTTTCGGCCCGGAGGAGCCCAGCCAGTTTTGCCGGGACTTTCCCCTGAGTTGCGACGAGCCCTCGGGCACGTGGAAGGCCGAGAGAATTGTGGGCAGTCCTCCTCAGGATCAGACGCCCAGGCCGGTTGACTTCTCCGGCATCTGGGTAACGGCGCCCGGGGGTGGCGGGATTGCCCGCTATAGCATGGACCTGACGCCCGCCGCACAAGCCTGGGTCGATGATTTCGATACGGAACTGGATCTGCCGTCCCAGCGCTGCGTCTCCTCCGGCCTCTTCAGGAGATTCACCTCCAATATCGAAATCATGAAGGGCGATTCGCATTTCACGTTTCTGTATTCGGTGGGGGAAGCCCGCCGCATCTATACCGACAGCAGGACAGCGCCGGATTCGCGGTTCCCGACACCACTGGGATATTCGGTCGGGACCTGGGAGGGCAGTACACTGGTGGTCAGGACCACGCACCTTCAGCCCACGGTCCGGGGATACCGGGGCGAGCCCATTTCCGAAAACGCCCAATTCGAGGAAAGGTATACGCTCAGCGAAGACGGCATGACCCTGTCGGGTGTGCTGGTGCTTCACGATCCGCAAAACTATCGCAAGCCACCCATGAGACGCAGGGTATGGAGGCGCGACCCGCAAGCCGAATTCACCCTGGTGAGCTGTGACCCGGACTCATTCTTTCGCCAGCTCTACGAAGACGGCAAGATGGAGCAATACATCAACCGGAGCGATCGGCGCCTGTAGCCTGCTGCTCGCCGCTTGCGGGGAGCGTCTCGGGCCAACAGGAGACGAACAAATCGACGCCAGTAACCCAACTCCCGTGGTCGCGCTGCCGCTGGATGCCGACTCGGTCCCCGCGCAACCGCCCGTCGCAGAGCAACGTCCGCACAATGTGACGGCGCCCCACGGAGCGACGCGCCAGGACGAATACTACTGGTTGCGCGACGATGAACGCGCCGACCCCGACATGCTCGCGTACCTCGAGTCGGAGAACGGCTATACCGATGCGGTGATGGCCCCGCTGGCCGATTCGAAAGCCGCCCTGTACGAGGAAATCGTCGGCCGAATCAAGCAGGACGACAGTTCCGTACCGTACAAGTACAAGGATTACTGGTACTACACGCGCTTCGAGGAAGGTCAGGAGTACCCGATCCACGCGCGCCGCGTAGGCAGCATGGACGCGCCCGAAGAGATCATGCTCGATGTCAATGAACTCGCCGAAGGACGCGACTTCTATCAGGTCGGCAACTGGAAGGTCAGCCCGAACCAGACCCTGTTGGCCTATGTCGAAGACACGGTCGGGCGCCGGCAATATACATTGAGAGTAAAGGATCTCGGGGGCGGTGAAACGCTGTCGGTGCAGATTCCCGGGGTGTCGACGAGCCTTGCGTGGGCCGCCGATAACACAACGCTGTTCTACATCGAGAATGATGAGGAGACGCTCCTGACGCGGTGGGTCAAGACACACACCCTGGGCGGCGAGGCGGGCAGCGACCCGGTCGTCTACGAGGAA
>VYEH01000008.1:0-3049 GCA_009843005.1 Pseudomonadota bacterium
GTACCGGCCCATCAGGCGCTTCAGCGCACCGGGCTCGTAACCCCCGAAGTGGTAGACGTGCATGTCCGGATGTTGCTGCCAGCGCGCGTTGATGTAATCCACGAATGCCTCGAAGGCACTCTTCTCCTCCTCGCGGGACAACGCCCATCGGGCCGTGTAGTGCGCTTCTCCCTGTAAATTCAGAGTCACCCATCCGAACAGGTACTCGAGCCCGCCGTCACCGCAGAAGGGATCGCCTTCCAGGTCGAAGAACACATCGCCGGCAGACGGCGCCGGCAAGCGAGCCAGCCCGAAACCCGGCTCGGGTTGCAGCGCCTCGTAGACCGGCTCGTCCGAGTTGCGGCCGGCCACCTGCACGCGAGCCTGTTCCCGCAGCCGTTCGTAGGTCTGAACTGCCCCTCGCTCGGGTTTCCATTGCAACGGAAGCGGCATGCCGGCCAGCGCCTCAACGGTTTCGATGCCTCGCCGTTGAAGTTCCTTGATCTGCAGTTTGGTCGAGCCGGCGACGAGGCAAAGGTGATCGTCGGATCGGCGGCGGGCATCGCACTGATGCCGCCATCGGCAGATATCGCAGTGCAATTTGGGATCGGGATAGGTCTGCGCCCCGTTGCCGTTCGCCACCGACGTTTCGAGGCTTTGCCTGACCAGCCGGTAATAGGCGAAGAAATCGCTCGTGCGATATCTCTGCGGTTCGAAGTCCGACCAGGGCACGACGACATACACGGACTCCGGCACGACGCCCTGCACACGCGCCACCAGGTCCGCATACAGGCACAATTGCAGGATGCTCGCACCGCTCGTTTGCCGGGCCAGCTTCGTGTCGATGACCTCGTAGGACCACGGCCCGAGTTCGCTGGGCGTGTCGACGCGCCTGAGTATGTCGGCCCGACCGCCCCAGCGTTCATGCAGCAACACGCCCTGGCTGATGATGGCGGCGCCATCGCGCATCGCGGCCGCTGTTTCGTCAGCCGCCTTCCGGTTCAGGCCGATGTCCCCGATCTGGACGATCTCATAGCCCGCGTCCTGCAAGTGATCGAGATAGGCTTGCTCGTGCTGGTTTCCGCGTGCGCGAAGGATATCGCCCAGCGGGTCCCAGTATTTGGGCTTCTCGCGCGTTCCTCTTGCGACCGCGGCGTCCAGGGCGGTGAGATGCGCGCAGCTCAGGTGACCGGCCAGGTCGGTGGCGCTGAGGTGCAGAACTCCGTCGTGGTTTCGCATGCGAACTGGTAACTCGGTCAGTGGGACTCATTCAAAGGCAAGGTTCCCATGAACAGCACGGGGCAGTTTAACGCGCGGTCCCCCGCGGCCTGCGTCCGAACCCGGCATGTCCCTCCGGCATTGCCTGCCCTTGAAGGACACCGGCGCAATATCTGGCTCGATCGGTCAACTGATTGACCAGGCTCTCCATGATCGGGTGATCGATCCCTTGAGTGCGTGCCGAGGCGGTAATTCTGCGTAGCTCTTCCGGTAGCCGATCAGCCATGAGCAGGCCCATGTCGATGACCTTCTCCACCGGCAAATTCACGTCTGTCGCGAACCGCTTCCAATGCCGTGCGCGAATGTCCTGGGTCCGATACTTGCCGCCGATCCGATTCGCCAATCTGAGGCGTTTCGGATGGACATGGGGCACCGCGCTCGCCACGTCGTAAAGCGGCGCAAGGCGGATTCGACCCTTCGATCCGATCATCACGGAGTAGTTCTTGGCGTGTGCGTCGGTGCCGCCGATGAGCCAATTGAACACGTTGGCGCCCGCAAAGGCCCACACATCATCTGCCGGGGCACTCGAATGCCCCCAAAGCAGTTCGCTCAGAGTCCCGGACCCGTGGCCTCCATGCTGCTCGTACCTTTGTTCCGGCGGAATACCCAATGCCTGGCAGAAATCTTCTTGGTGAAGGCGTCGAATCGAGCCGTCATCGCGCCGAACCCGGTCGTATCGCGTCACTACCAGGGCGCTCTCTCCCTCAAACGTCCGCACGGTCGTTTCCGCCGCAGGCAATCCGAGCGCGCGAGCCAACGAAAGGCATACGTGCTCGTTCTCGGCGAGGCCCTCGAAACCGGTCGCAGGCGGTTTCAGGATATGCGTTGTGGGCGTCGGTCCCGATGGAATGCCCCATCGCCGGCCATCGCACAGGAGCGCCGTCTTGGCTTGCGCACCCGCAAGGCTGAACTGTCCGGCATCGGCCTCCAGCCGCCACGCCGCCCGATTGTGCCTCAAGCGATTGAGGCGCTCGGCAATATCGGCATCGGACACCCAAACGACTCGTTCCCGGTCGTCCCGGAGAACCGCGCTCATACGCTCGGGCCGCACCAACTGGATGGCTCCCGGGCAATCCTCACCAACAGCGGCGAGCATGGCGAACGGATCGTTGGGGGGAACCTGGAACCTGACTCCCCAATGGCTCAGGATCGTCCTGCTATCGGGCAGCAGGTTCCTCATCCACGGCTCGATCTTCGCGTGCTCGTGCGCGGACTCGCTCAGGGGCATCTGCAGTGACAACGGATAGGCCCCGCCCCATGAGCGCCAGCGATCCTCGTGCGAGAACTTTAGCCTGGGCAGGTGGCGGTCGCTCCGCTCGCAACGAATCTCGCCCATGACCTGACGATCGGCGACGACTGTCAGCGTCTCGCTCACTCTCGCGGAGCCCTCGCCGCCTCGACGGCCGCATCGATTTCGTCAGCAGACCGCCTGGACCAATCGTCGACGCCGAACATGATCGGCATGTCGAGCACGTTGAAGGTGCGAAGAATCAGACCCAGCTCCGCCCGAGGCTTGCCGCGTTCGACCGCGGCAACCCACTGACGCGAGACACCCGTGCGCCTCGCCAGATTGGCCTGCGTCATCTTGAGTGCGCGCCGGCGCTTTCGTATCGCCTGTCCAATGGCCTTCGGGGTGCGGTAGTACATGGCAGCCTCGTGTCAACGAACGCTTCCATTTTATCGAATGTAAGTGAACGATTCCATTCAGACGAATGTTATCGAGCGGTGACAAACACATCACCACGGCACGGGTTGCCAGGCGAACCCCAAGGACATCGCTTCGAAGGGCATG
>VYEH01000008.1:3059-4076 GCA_009843005.1 Pseudomonadota bacterium
GGCATGATTCCAGCGTTCAGTATGTGGCTCCTCTGGGAAGAATCATGCACTCCATGAAGCAAATGGTGCGCTGTTAGCGACATTCAAGGCAAAATCTGGCACGATAAGACTTTAAAGTCCGTTTTTTCAGGTGTCTAACATGTTGCTGCGATTCGGGGTCGGCAATCATCTTTCTATCCGCGACTACCAGGAACTGCTGCTGAGCGCCTCCAGGCGCATCAAGCGTGAGGGGTTGACGATGCCGGTTCCGACGTTACAGGAAGACGTCGTACCGCTCGCCGCCATATACGGCCCCAATGCGGCGGGAAAATCCAACCTGATTAGCGCGCTCGATGAAATTCGGCGGGCGGTTATCAGATCCCATAAGGACCTTGACGCGACGGATCCGATCCCGCGGTATCCATTTCGCCTCGATGACGAGAGTCCCACCAGCCCAACGCAATTCGACTGTACCTTCACTTTGGGCGGGAGGAGTGACGACGAATTCGAGAATGTTTACGAATATGGATTCGAGTATACGGCCAAGGAATTTGAGCGCGAGTGGCTGTACCAGACGGTTCGAAAGCAGAGACAAAGCACCCAGTTGCTCTTTGAGCGAAAAACCGAAAATGGCCAGGTTCAGGTTAATTGTGGCAGCGAATTGCGCGGCGAGAACAGGCTGATCGAAAAAATAACGCGCCCAAACAGCCTGTTCCTGTCGGCTGCCGCACAAAACAACCATCCGAAGCTCACGGATATTTACCGGTACTTTGCCAAGCGTTGGCGAGTGATCCCCCACGAAACCGCCATGGAAGAGGCTGCCGTTGTTCAGCGCCTCCTCGACTACCCGCACATGAAACAACTCCTGCAATTGGTGCAACAAGCCGACGTTGGCATAACCGATATTGACCTGCAGGGGGTTCAGCCCAACCAATATCAGCTCGACTTTGCGCAGAACGTGGTCGGGGCCATGTCAGAAATTATCCGTCCTGAAATCGATACCGAAGCCATCGGCCAGCGCGTGCTCGACAAATTACG
>VYEH01000008.1:4201-12329 GCA_009843005.1 Pseudomonadota bacterium
TTCAGCAAGTAAAGGCACCCTGGCTTTCGATTACGACCTGGAGCGCAAGGGAACACGAACCTTGATTTCCCTGCTGATCCCGGCGCTGGAAGCACTCTCGACCGGTTCGCTTCTCGTCGTCGACGAGCTCGATACAAGCCTTCATCCGGACCTGGCAAAGGCCTTCGTTTCGCTCTTCAACAGGGAAAGTTCAAACCCCCACGGTGCACAGCTCATCTTCTCCACGCACGACGTGACCCTCCTGGGTAGCGGTTCGATACAACAGGACGAAATCTGGATGACGGACAAGGACCGTGACGGCGTTTCCCGGTTCACACCGCTAACCGAGTTCAAGCTTCGCTCTCGCGACGACATCGAGAAAGCCTACCGAAAGGGGCGTCTTGGCGGTGTTCCCTCCGCTGATGACTTTTATCTTGAGTTGAGTCGCGGCCCCTCTCCGACCAACCAATGAGGCGCACACGGCGCATAACACGCCGAGCCGCTACCCGGTCCCCAGCAGCGCGCATTGTCGTCGTGACCGAAGGAGGTTCTACCGAACCCGCTTACCTGAGGACATTTGGCCGTATATACGGAGAGTCCTCCGCAGTAAGGCTGAACATCGTTCCCGCAGCGGGCGATCCCCGAGCGGTTGTTGAACGTGCTATCACGGAATTGCGCAAATTGCGGGGCGACAAACTCGCTTCCAGAGATACCGTCTGGGCGATGTTCGACCGCGACGAGCATCCCCGATTCGACGAAGCCAGGATATTGGCACGCGACAATGGTATCTCCATGGCGATATCCAATCCCTGCTTCGAACTGTGGGGCATATTCCACTACCGGGACTACGATGCTCCTCTCGGTCGACACGAATGCCAACGGCAACTATCGCAACTCTGTTCAACGTACGTATCTGACCGCGGAAAGCTTTTCGACGATCTTGAGGTAATTCGCGATCGCTATGCTGACGCTAGACAAAGAGCCGAGACCTCGCTTGTGCGCAGACACGAGGAGGGAACACCCGGAGGTAATCCCTCCACGACGGTCCATCTGTTAACCGAACGTATCCGGTCGCGGCGCTAGCCCGCCGTCTGCATGCACCTCGCGCGCATCTACATCGAGCGCGAACCGCCAATAAAAACGGTCGTCACTGAGGAAATCGAAATTCCTGCTAGCGAGTGGGCCCTGAACGGGGTTTCGTTTCGATGGGGCGCGTTGCAAAGCCAACTCCGCGAGCGCGAATAACGTCCGCAACCGCTGTCTTGAACACGACCTCGTCGCCCTCGAGAAGCGCTTCATTAATGTATGCCGCTCCGTACGAAGGATCCCGAAGATCCTCATAGAGCTCCTCCTTCATGTTCCAGGACGCTGCTGCTTTAACCATTCGATTCACTGCCGGGTCTAGGAGCGATTCAGGCGTGTCCCTGATACCGCTGCGGGAATCATGATGCCCAGATGTCGACATACGGCTTGATGGCGCGCAACCTCGGCGCTCGGGCCCGTAAACTCGAAATCGCAGTCGATGCAGCTATGCACGACTACACTGGCGCTCAAGGATACGGCGCCTTCCCCTGCTCCGTACTCGAACTCGTCCAATTCCTTGCGGCGACTGAGGTTGCTGCCTCCGCACACCGCGCAGGTCATTTCGTCGTCTCGAATTTCAAGGTCAATAGCCACAGTGCTGGATTATCTGATTCCTCAAGCGGCGCCCGTCACGGACCAGGCGCCCGTGCTGTCGGGCGCAAGCGTGAGTTGTTCGTGCCATTCGATGTCAAGGCTGCGCAACCGCTTGAAGAGGTCGATGTATGAGCTCTCCGGATCGATGCTCTCCAGGTATAGATGCCGAATGAACCCGTTATACGGCTCCTTTACGCCATCCTTGTGCTCCAGGTCTCGAATGGACCGATCCGATCTGCCGAAGATCTCGCCGGTCATCTTCAGCGAAAAAAGCAGTTCTCGCCGCAGAAACCTGAATTCCGGTCCGGTCAAATGCCCCGGCATGTCGCACAAGGCACGGGAAATACATCGGTGCAACCCCTCGATGTCGGAAATCGAGACTCCTTCCCCATAGGGCGTTTGTTTCTTTTCAAAGCCATTTCGCAACCACACATTGGGCAAACCGCATTCGACATAGTGGTATTCGCTGGCTTCGGCTGATGGCTGTGTCTGTTTCATAACCTGAACCTGTTGTCCACCTTGAGGATGTATACCGTTCTGACTGTCCTGTCGTCGTTCAATTCAATAGCCGTTGTCACGTAGACGTCGCTGCCGCCACACAGGCGATAGGAAACGGCAATCCAGTTTCCATGATCATCCTTGGACGGAACGTCAACGACGCGCCCTTCCTTCAGACAAAGAACCACCTGACGACTCGATACCAACTCGTACCAAGCTTCGGTTGGGCCGTACGTTATCGTATTGACGAGCTTGCTGGAGTCCTCGACGGCTTCACGTAGCAGCCGTTCGGCCATCCGAGGCGTAAGCGGGATTTCAAAGACTTTTTCGGGCATAACCGGCGCGCTTGGGACCAGAAGCGGAAATTTTCGCCGGTTTTTTCGGTGCGCGCAATGGGGTAAATGTGCCTGGAATGACCAGATTACCGTCGATGGGCTGACCGAGCCCGCTTATTCCTGGCGGGTCGGGGAGCGACTCAGGCATGTCCGACTCGAGCCAGGAGCAGGTATAGTGGCCGCATCAGGCGAACCGAGCACACCAACTTGACCAGCCTTCGAAATCAACGACCGCACCTGAAGCAAAACCGGCAACCGGTGGAACATCAGGAATCGAGGCGGTGACGAAACGAGGCGCGCCATGGTCCGCGCAGGAAATCGAACCCATCGTCGCGGACTATTTCGACATGCTCGAGTGCGAGCTCGCGGGTCGCGCTTACGTCAAGGCAGAACACAACAGGGCGCTGCAGAACGTGATTGATCGTTCGCGGGGCGCGATCGAAAGAAAGCATCAGAACATCAGCGCCGTGCTGGTCGCCCTGGGTCTTCCCCGTATCAAGGGTTACATTCCGTTGGCGAATTACCAGAAGGCCCTGTTTGACGCCATTGAAGCGCGAATTGACCAAACTGACATCCAGGACCGAATGGCCGATGTCAACGTCGTTCGGGATGCGCCTCCTCAAATGTTGGTTTACACGCCGCCTCCGCCGATGAGCGCGAGACCGTACGCTGCGAACCCCCAACTCAATCGGCTCGTCCGGAAATTCGCCCCGGCCTGGCGCGACGCCAGAGCCCGCGCACTTGGCGAAGCGGGGGAAGCCTTTCTGTATCAAGCCGAACAAGATCGGCTGTCGGATCTCGGCAGGGACGACCTCGCCGGCAAGGTCCGCTGGGTCGCCAAGGAGGATGGGGACGGCGCCGGCTACGACATACTGTCGTTTTCCAGACGCGGCGAGGAGCGCTGGCTCGAGGTCAAGACGACCAATGGCCCCGCAACAACGCCCTTCTGGATCACCGCGAATGAACGGCGCGTTTCCGAGCAACGACCGGATGTGTTCCGGCTGGCGCGCCTATATGACTTTTCCCGAACACCCACGGCTTTTCGGTTGAAGCCGCCCCTTACGGATCACGTCCGGCTGGCGGCCTCCCAGTATCGGGCAACGTTCTGACGGGCATGAGCCCCACCACCTACTACGATCGCAACCGCGACGCCCTCCTCGCCCGGTATAGCGCCCTGGATCCCACCAAAGTCCACGCCGCCTGAGCGCCCGCACGAAATTTCTCAGGCATTACGTCGCTGACGCGTCTTGCGGAAGGTAAGTGAAATCCGTCGAGACCGGACGACGCGCCTGCGCTTCCCATGCTGGTCCATCAGCAGTTCGGTTTTCCGATTCGGGATTTCGTGAGTCCACTTGTATCTCGCGTCGCCTGTCAAGACGGCAATGCTACGACGTTCAAGGGGTATCTCGACTTTCCTTTTGCTGTTACGGCGTCGAAACACCATGCCCCACGTCTCGAGCAGGCTTATGGTCGCTACATACTCGGCGAAGACGCGCGGTTGGTCGATGTGGCGTGAGATGCCTTGATTTCCGCAGTATTCGTTGACGATTACCTGATCAGGCAGGTCCTGCATCCACCCTTCGTCCACGAGTCTTTGGGCCAATTCCCGCGCCCATGCTGGCAATTCACCAGCGCGCATCGATTCGTCGATCTGGCGCTGCGTGTAGTCATAACGCCAGCCGTAGTGCTGTACCCGGCGCCGAAGTTCTGTACTCCACTCGGCTCCGTCAATGAGAGCCACCAGCTTGGCCTCGTCTTCCTCCGTTATGAAACCCGGTCTGTATATGAGGCCTGGAATCTCGCCTGCTCGCTGGACACGAGATGCCTCCGGTGGATCGGAGACTACGCCAGCCTCGGTTGCCAACTGGCGGCGAAATTTTTCGGGATCGAATCGCTCTTCAACACTAGCGGCACTCGGCAGTTGAAGGCTCTTCTCCCCTTTGACGACAAGATCGTCGCCATTGACGAACAAGCTTCCACTGCCAAATGTTGGCACGCGCCCATCCGGTAAGGTGAGCCATCGTTTAAAGCACGGCCATCCAAGTTGACCGGCAAGATTCCGCGCCGCGCTATCGGCGGCGTCATCGGTCAAGTCAATGATGTACCACTTGGCGCGGGATCGCCACGGCTTGCGAATGACCGGGTGGCCACACCAAGACAAAGTAAACCATCCGTCCTCAGGCGTGCGTACAATGGCCGACCGCTGAGATGGAGGTAACACTGCCGAGCCGCCGCTCGGCCAGGAAGCTACAAGAGCGCGGGTTGCAAGGAACTCCCGCAGATTGGCATCGCCTCGGAATTTCTTGTCGAGAGCCCTATAGCCATGGCGCCAACCGCATAGCATTGCCGCAGCCCACCACACGGCCGGTGGCAGCCCCGGCAGATCCGAGCTCCAGGACTTGAACCTCATCGGTTCGGGCCGTAGCAGGGCGAGCCAAATTGCGAGACCGGCGCCGTTCTGTCGCCAATTGTCACAGGTGATTGTCTCTTCTGCCGCGACGATCCGTTGGGTCCGGTCAAGCCATGTCTCCGCAGTCCGGTTCGTGACGTCCAGGCATGCCGCTCGCGCGATCTTCTCGGCAACTGCACCGGGGGACTTGTCTCCGGAGGTCGACCACCGCATGCAGCGTAGCGCTGCCCGCCACAGCCGATCCTGATCGTCCTCGTCGTCACGGGCAGTGCCCGATACGTCGTGAGCAAGCCAAGGAGGTTTCAACCAATCTGCGCCGAGTCTCCTGGTCGCGTCGGTAACTGCGGCTAAATCCGAGCCCAGCGCTTGCCGCAGAATCTCAATCCACGGCTCAACGCGCGGCACTGCCCATACCGCCATCGCCATTGCGCCCTGGATGGCATTCAGAGTCTCGGGTAACTCAAGCCATTGCGTTTCCGGAGTTGAGGGATCGCCCGCCGCCGGGGATTGCACCACGAAATCGTTCACGGCGACGTCTGTATTCGACAAGGAAACGTTGGAGAATTGACCTGCCATCGCCAAAAGATGGGTTTTCTGTTCGGTAGAGGGGACTTCTACCTTCTTGACCGCATACAGGGGAATCGGTGCGCGCCAGTGAACAACCCGGGGTTCCTCTCCATTGCTGCTTCCCGCCGCACAGCGATCAAGGTCTTTCCGAGCGTCCCGGAATGGAAGTTTGTCTACATCGAACACGAGCCGGACCGCAACGAAGTTACGCCCGGCCGGAAACTCTTCCGATACGAAGCTCTCGTATCCCAGAAGAAAGCGGGAGCGAGAGAGTGGGCGCAACCAACCATCCTGGCTGGCATCGAACAGCCTTCGATGGCTCGTCACAAGACCCAGCCAACTCGGCGATTCCCGGCCAGTGCTGGCGATCTTATTCTGGCTCGGCGAATCTCCATCCGTGGCACACTCCAAACGCGCATTCTGGGGATCCCCCAGCAGAAGTTTTTCCTGCGTAGTCATGGCCGTTCCAGAATATCAGCGCTCGGCAACTGTTCAAGGAGCCTGCGCGGCAAGTGATCGCCCTCATACATCAGGATAAGATTGTCCCTCGCCCGGGCACAGAGCATGTACATCTTGCGCTTGTTTACTTCGCTGGCCTCCAATAGAAGCTCGTCGAACTCCATGACAAAGACAGTGTCGAACTCCTGCCCCTTGATTGACTGCACATTCAAGATCGTAATTCCTGGTTCCAAGAGATCGATCTCGTCCTCGTTTTGCCTGTCGCTTGTGTAGAATTGGACACGTTGCCCAGCGAGTTGCCTCTGTAATTGCGAATACAATGTCTCGCCGGTTGCGTTGTTAACCACGGCAACACCGACTCGGCCACCTCGTGCTCTGTACCAGTTGGCTATACGCGTCGTAGCACCGTTCTCGCGGAATAGGACTACGCGGGCGAGTTCGCCTGACTGCGGGCGATGCACCTCAGGGACAGGGGCATTTCCCGCGTGAAAAAATTCAGCGACGCGCGCGATCTCGGGCGTGTTGCGATGATTGGCGCAGAGCAAAACAGGATCGTCGAGCCGCGCCGCCTCCTTGATGTCGCTCGGCGTGGAGCGATTGTCGGAGAGCGCCTGATCCTCGTCGGCAAACACCGAAATGGTGGTCGCCACGAATTCCCGAAGGTATCGGAAAAATTCCTTGGGAAGGTCCTGTCCTTCGTCGACGATCACGTGCATCGGTTCTGGTGTGACGCCAGCGCGCCCTAGTGTCGCGAATATTGTCCTCCAATCGTAGACGTACGGTGCTGTGCAAGGAGTAATTGCGTTCACTTGTGCGCGGTAGCGTGCGCTTACGAACCGGTGCATGGTCCTCGCCTGGATTTGCTGCTCCGTCAACTGAGCAATGAGACGTCGGAGCATCCGATTATAGTTAATGAGTACCACTCGGGTGTCGGCATGGGCCAGCATTTGGGCACGGTGAACCGCAAGCACCGTCTTGCCGGAGCCCGGTGGTCCCACAACAAATACAGACTCATCAAACGGCGTCTCATAGACTTCGAGTTGCTCTTCGTCGCGCGCGATTTCTTCGTAGGTCGGTAGCCGCACGTCATTCTCCGAGCACCAGACGCCGGCGCTGCGGGCGGTGTAAAAGAGCATAGTACAAACTGCGCTCGCGAGGACCGTCCCAACGCTCAACGACGATCTCACCCTGATCTTCGGCGCGGAGCCGAAATTCGGCCTCCTCCAACCGCCGTCTAAAGCCCGGAAACTGGCGATTATGCTCTTCCCGCACGGAGTTAGTGTACAGAAGCGTCACGGCACCGCGGCCGAGCCGGGACAACAGGCGCTCCAAATCTTCGAACAAGGCTTCAGCATCCAGAGTTGGGCTCGCGAACAGATATGAGACGACCACGATCACATCTCGCCATCCGGGACGCTGCTGCCACTGCAACGAGTCGAAGTCCGGAGTCCAATGGGTTGTTACGCTTCCGGGCACGAAGTCCGAACTCGCCAAACGCGCACCGAGCTGTCGCATGCTGTCAGCGCGGTCGACACCAATGTAATCGAAGCGCGAATCGTCCCCGAGAGTCGCCGCCAGAGCGAGTCCACCGGTGAAGGGGCCACAGCCAATGTCAACAACGATGGGATTTACTGGCCCCGCGCCGGCAAGGAGCTGTCCGAACGCCGAAACCAGTTCCTCGAGGTGCCCCTTCTGGTTCTGATAGGCGTAGAGCAAGGCCAAGTCGTCCGGAGACAAGTCTCCGCATTGGGTATTGAAGTCCGCTTGACCGCCGCCAATAGCCGCGAATGCCTGGTCCATGTCCAATCCGAAGAGCGTGTCACCCTGAGATCGAGGATCATTGCGGACACGGTCTGTGACTTCGACTCTACGAAGCATCTCAAGCCATTCCGGTAACTCAACGGCATCCAAGACAATCCTCCTCACAGAAGAATGGGTACTGCGAACAACTACAGAATAGATCTTGTTGAGTGGCCGCAATAGTCTGATATCGCGTCGTTTCCGCAGATAAACGCGCTCGGTCCAGAATGAATTCCTGCATGTAATCAACAAGAATTCAAGTGTGCCCCTGGTTCGCCTGCGATATCGGCGCCGGTTCCGGACCACACGCTCCCTGTCTCAGATTGCTTGCCGCAGCAAGGTCATGTGAATTCGATGCCGGGGCACGCAATATGTTGCTGCAGCAGGTTACGTACAATAGGGG
>VYEH01000282.1:0-1170 GCA_009843005.1 Pseudomonadota bacterium
GTGCCGTGTTCGGGCGATCCGTGTTTGCCGGTGCACTCAACTACATCCTGCGTCAGCCGTCCCTGGATGAACAGGCAGGCGCGATAAACGGCCAATTGGGACAGGATGGCCGATCCCTTCTGAGCGGCTGGTATTCCACTCCCATCGTGGAAGATACCGTTGGCTTCTACGTGTCGGCATCGAAAGACTCGTATGACGGCCCCGGCGGTGTGCTGTCCACGGACGGCTACAAGATGGGTAACCGCGATACCACCTACTATAGTGCTGCCCTGGCATTCGAGCCTACAGACAATTTCAGGATGGTCTTGCGCGCCACCCATACCATGCTGGATGATGGTCCCGCGCCGGATTACAACCTCGATCCTGCTAACGATCCCAACATTGTCTTGTCTCCAACTCGCGGTAGAGCCCCGCTCTATTTCGGTGAGCTCGACTACGTTGAAGACGCGCAGCTGCGAAGGAACTTCTGCTACAACGAAGGGCTGCCGGACCAGAACTGCATACGTGACCCGGGCTGGGAACTGGAGCGTAACCGCCTCTCATTCGATGCGAGCCTCGGCCTTGACAATGGGCACACCCTGACCTTCAGGGCATTTGACTCGGATGACTCCGTCTTCGATCACGACGATCAGGACAACACCGACGAAGCCTTTGGCCCCATGTCCATCGTAAATATGGGTAACGAGTCGGAAATCCAGGAACAATATGTCGAGGTAGTCTGGAATTCTCCGGATGATCAACGGCTGCGCTACACGGTGGGCTATTCGAACTACGACTATTTCCGCTACGGAGAGAGCTACTTTATCCACCCGTCTGCAACAATCGATGGCATGGGTTCGGCGCCTGGTATTGGAACCACGGATGTAAGTTATTCTGGCGTCTTCGCAGGTCTTTTCTACGATCTGACTGACAACCTCACAGTCTCGCTCGAAGGGCGTCAGCAGGAAGACGCCATTTTCGCCAACGACCCGAATCCCAACGACGACAATGTACCCGAGTCGATTTCCGATACCTTCCTGCCTCGTCTGGCGCTCAATTACGCTGTGAGCGACACGCTGAACCTGTACGCCCAATTCGCGGAGGGAGTGCAACCCGCCACCATCAACACGCAGGCTGTCGGCACGCAGCAGCGCGCCATTGCCGCCGCTATCGAGGGGCAGGTCGTGGACG
>VYEH01000282.1:1217-5251 GCA_009843005.1 Pseudomonadota bacterium
CTTCCTCGATGATGTCCTCGCGGTGGATGAGGAAGTTCTGACCAACTACGAAGTCGGTCTGAAGGGCACATTTCTGGACGGCCGTCTGAACCTGAATGCCGCCCTGTTCAGGATCGAAACCGATGGTTATGCGGAACGGGCCAACCTCTTCTTCTTCCCCGAGGGGTCGGACTCCAATAGTGTGCTGAACGCACTGGAAGCGGTGGGAATGGCTACCGGCAATGGATTGTTGCTCAACCTGTCGGATACTTCTGTCCGCGTGAGAGGATCGGTAAACATCGCCGACATAACATCCAACGGGTTTGAGCTTGACGGCGTTTATCTACTGGGTGAAAGCTGGGAAATCGCCGGTCATTTCACCAGTCTCAATACCGATTTCGGTACCGGCTGCGCTCCCATCGGAGCCAACTTCGGTTTGCCGCTCCAGGACTTTGTGTTGGCGAGTGGCGGCACCATGGCGTGCACCGACATCAGTGGTAACGCGTTCCCCTTCATACCGGAAATCCAGTATGGGCTGGCCGCGACCTATCGCGATCAGTTGGCGAACGGCTGGGACTGGTTCGCCCGGCTGGACATGCGCCACGAGGGTGAGCAGTATATGGACTGGTTCGAGGCCGGCTGGCTACCTGCCTCCACCAAGCTGAATTTCCGTGCGGGCGTCAATCCCGGAAACGTCAGGCTTGAGTTCTATGTCGTGAACCTGACGGACGACAGGACTCCGCTGGGCGCCCAGTACGAGCCGGACCGCAAGGAAGTGGCCAACTTTACCGGCAACAGGGGACCGACCAACAACACCGGTCTGAATGTTGCGCTTGCCTATCCGAGAGAAGCGGGACTCAGGTTCAGCCTGAACTTCTGACGCAAGTCCGACCAAGGCGATTTTATCCCGGCTCGACGCCGGACGGCATTGCCTGTCCTCCCGAAGAGGACTTGACGTTCGATTGACAACCGGAGCCGCCGGTCGAGTCCGGTGTCGGGACCATTGAGGATCGGCCCAATGTCATTCTCATGTCGGGAACGACCAATCACCAGGCCGGCGTCGGCTCCATGACCATCAAGCGGCGCTACGATTCCGCAGAGGAGCCCGATGCGACGCTCCCGGGCGAGTGGTACGGCCTGGCCGGAACCCAACCGGACAAGCTTGCAGAGTTCGTTGAGGACTGGGAGCGTTTCGCGGACGAGACTGGGATCGTCTACTGATCAACGGGCGCCGAGCAGCCGCGAGACATGTCGGTTATCCTGCTTTTTCGCTTCTTCATTTGCGGAGACTCACATGAAGCTGATCGGAGCTCTAGAGAACCTTTTGGCCGGCGCGTTGTTCGCCGCGCTGTCCGGCGCGGTGCTCGCTCACCATACGAATATCGAATACGACCGGTCGACGTTGCACGAAATCGAGGGAGAGCTCATCTCCGTACGCTGGCGCAACCCGCATATCGCGTTCGAGGTCGCGACGACGGATGAAGACGGCAACGAGGTCGTATGGGACTTCGAGGCTCTCGCCGTAAGCGCACTGAATCGCCGCGGCGTGACGGGCGAACAGGTTCGAGTCGGCGACCGCGTGCGCGTTGCCGGGTTCGCGTCGTCTCGCCGCGCGCAACACATGCACGCCGAGCATCTGTTCCTGCCCGGCGACATCGAGCTGTTGGTGGGATTCAGCAGGGATTCGCGTGGGTCCGGCACGGTGCTCGGATTGGAATCGGGGGTGCTCGATCCGGCTCGGGTCGCGGCCGCTGAAGGTGACGGCATCTTTCGCGTCTGGTCCCGCGATGTGGGCCCCTGGTACTTCCAGGCGCCGAGCGAATATCCCGTAACTGCCGAGGCCGCGGCAGCGGCTGCCGACTGGAACGATCTCGAGGACAACCCGATCCTGCGCTGCGAGCCGCCCGGCATGCCCCCGCTCATGGGCAACCCCTATCCCATGGAGTTTGTCGATCACGGCAACGTCATCGAGCTGCGCTTCGAAGAGTTCGACGCCGTTCGCGAGATTCATCTAGACGGCGACATGCCCGCGGGCCACCCGGCCTCACCCATGGGATACTCGACCGGACGCTGGGAGGACGATACGCTCGTCGTCTCGACGACGCGAATCAACTGGCCTCACTTCAACCGCTTCGGGATCCGTCAAACAGAAGCTGTAGAGGTCCGGGAGCGGTTTCAGCTCACCGGCGGCGACGAAACGCTGCTTTACGAGCTGACCGTGACCGATCCGGGCACGCTGACGGAGCCCTACGTCTGGAATGGCCGCTGGATCTGGCGTCCGGGCGAAGTCGTCGACCGCTACGACTGCACGCTTGAGGGGTAGTCGGGCTTGCGCCGATTTCAATCGAATAGGAACCGCAGCCATTGTCCAGGCTGCGGTTCTTCCAGGTCTAATGCGCTAGCACTGATCCCTGTCGCTGTGCTTGGAAAGGCTGGTCGTGCCGTCAAAGTCGTAATAGGTATAGGTCGCTTCGCCGTTCATGTAGATGCAGTGAACCTTGATCTCCGGCCTGGAAGGGTGTAGCCGGCCCAGGATATCGATTTCGTCACCCACAGATAGCGTGTCTTCGTTAAACCCCAGACGACGGTTCCGATTGGGTGTCGCCAGCACCAGGTCCCAGGTCTGGCCTTCGCTGTCGGTTGCAACCAATTGATCGTGCGCGGCGCCCAAATGGAGCTCGGTAACCACCAGGGTCGCTTCGATGTCGCTGGTATAGCCGGTCCAGCCATGATGCGCCCAGGCAAAAGTGGAAATCAACAATAGAACGAGGACTGTCAGGAACGGCAACGGAGAATCGCTTCGCAAGATACTGGTCATGGTAGCCACCTGTTCGGAGATAGGGGTATCAATCAATGATATACCAGAGTTCGCACCGGAACCCGTTCGACTCGATGTGAGGATCTACAGCCGCATCAGATCGCGGCCGATCACGATAGGGCCATCGTAGTGGCGTTCAAGGACGTCCAGCAACAGGTGGTCGTCGTTGGCCGTCATTTCCACAGGCACGATGTGTGAAATGACCAGCATGCCAACGTCCGCTTCGGACGCAACCTGACCGACGAGTTCCGTGGGAATATGATTCGTCGTCAGGTGCTGACGCATTTGTTGGCGAGTTTCCGGATCATCGCGAGCTGCGATCACGGTTTCCTCGATCAGCGGCATGTAGACCACCTCGTGGACCAGCACGTCGGCGCCCCTGGCAAGCTCTACGACCCTTTCGTCGTAGCCGGTATCGCCGGAAAAGACAACCGACCGATCGGGCATGTCGAATCGGAACGCATACGAATAGTCCATGCCGTGCGTGTTCTCGACCGAGGTCACCCGGATGTCGTCATCACGATAGATGACACCTGGCTCGGTAAGCTCGTGGAGGACAGCGAGACCCCGCACCGCTGCCGCATCGTGGTTGCCGATCTCCGCAAGCCCCGCGTCGATGACATCTCCGATGCCCGGATATGAGTAGATGTGAATAGGGTCGGTTCTTCCCGCTGCCCAGGCTGCATGCAATACGTGCCCGATATGCTGTGTGTGGTCCCGGTGGTCATGCGTGATGAAGATCATGTCGATCGACCCCGCGTCGAGTCCAGCCCAGGCGATCTGTCGGGCGGCGTTGAACCCGGTGTCGATGAGGATGACGGAATCTCCGTGAACGAGCGCCTGACTCGTCTGGGATCGATGTTCGAATATCCGCTGGCCCCCGCCCGTGCCCAACAGCACGAGTTCGGTCGATTGACCATAGCCAACCGAAGCAGCGCTCTACCAGAGGACCATTGCAACAAGATAACTAAAACAGTTCACTCGGCTTCCTCTCAATTGCGGTCCACCACGACTCTGGGCTCACGAAATAGTATTCGGACGAGGAGCACCGAAGGTGTTGAGCACTCGGACGCCCGTCGGCTCGAAGTGGCGCACTTTGCGGGTGACAACAGACAGGCCGTGGACGAGGGCCGTGGCCGCGATGAGCAGGTCAACGTTGAAGTGGCCGATGTCCCCGGACATTCGTCCCCAGAGCCTGGCCGCCGCTACCCCAACGCCCGGTTACTGGTTCTCCCAC
>VYEH01000282.1:5261-12257 GCA_009843005.1 Pseudomonadota bacterium
TCCATGGACCTCGGGCCAGGTCGAGTCTTCAATGGCTTCGATACGATGCGGAATGTAGGCCGGTATGATCAGTATGTCGTCCGGTCCGACCACGTATTCGTTCTCACCCACGAACGCTCTTGCGCTGCCGGTATGGAACAACATGGTTTGTTCGTCAGGATGGTTGTGATGACTGGAAGATTTGCCAGCCTCCATTGTCACCATCGTAATGTAGACAGTGTCCGTGTACAGGCGCTTGCTGTAGACACCCTCGAATGGGATGGCGGCCTCGATGTCCGCCCTGTTCAGCAGCCGTTCCTGCGGCGGAGTAATGTTCTGGGCCGCAACGCCAAGCGACAGCGACACACACAGCGCAACCGCCGCAAACCTGATTTGACTGTTCATTCGATCTCCTTATTGCGTCCCGCGGGACTTGTGACGAGTGTTTTTTTGGGTCGGCTTCAGCCGTCCCGCTCTATGCGAAGATTAGCGCGACAAACGGCCATGTTCCACCAGGGCGGGCGCTGGCCTAATATCCCGGGACCGCCCGTTGCTCACAGCCTGCCCGTCAAATTCGAATGGCCGTTTGCCCGACAACGGCCATTAGGTAGAATCTGGCTTACTTCTCAAGGGATGATGCGCATGAAGAACCTGCTCCTTGTGTCGGTCTGCTGCATGGGTCTTGCAACCGTAGTAAAGGCTCACCACGGCGGCGGCAGCTATTGGACTGCCGACCGGCTGGTGGGTCCGGTCTCGGGCACGGCAACCGACTTCTCGTTCAATTTCCCCCACGTTTCCTTCGCTCTGGACATCACGGACGAGCAGGGAAACGCGGTCAACCACACAATGTCGATCCGCTGGACGCCCACCGTGCTCCGCAAGATGGGCTGGAGGCGGGACACGATCGGGCCGGGTGACAAGCTCACGGTTACCTTCGTCCCGCACAAGCTGGATCCCACGGTCGGATCGCTGAGGAGCCTCGAGGTGAACGACGCGCCGCTGGCAATCGAACCGCTCGAGGCCCAGCAATGAGCCGTCACGCACGTTTTGCGGCAGCCGGCGACGTGATTCAGGCATTCCGGCACAGCGTGGCGCGCGGCAAGAGTGGCTGGCCTGCCCGCCTTGTGGCGGGGGCCTTGCTCGCGAGCCTTCCCCCGCTGTCCGCCCAGCAGATCGATGAGGCCTTCGACCCGCGCGATTTCACGGGAAACTGGGACCGGGAGACCGCCATCGTCACCTACAGCAACGTACCGGGATCTTTCCGCGACCCGGTCAACAGGCAAATGCCCGACCAGGGCCCCACCGCGGAGCCGCCGTTCACGGAGGAAGGGCGCAGGCAGTACCTGGACAACATGCCCGGCTACGGCGCCAACCGCAGGGAGTTCGAGCGGAACGATCCGTTCGGGCGGTGCGAGCCCGCCGGTATTCCCCGCAACCTGACGGTCGAAATCATCGAGCCTCACGACACCTTCGAGATCGTGCAGACAGGTGACCGCATCATCCAGTTCTTCGAGTACCGCCACGACTGGCGGGAGATCTGGATGGACGGCCGCGAGCTGCCCGCGTTCGAGGATACCTGGCCCACCTGGAACGGCTTCTCCGTCGGGCATTTCGAGGGCGACACGCTCGTCGTGGAGACCATCGGGTTCGACGCCAGGACCTGGCTGGACAAGTACGGTCATCCTCATTCCGAGGAGATGCGGCTCGAGGAGCGTTACCGTCGACTCGACGCGGACACACTCGAACTGACCATGACAATTTGGGACCCCGTGATGTACAGCGAGCCCTGGAACAGCGACACGAAGATTTACTCGCTCAACCGGGATCGCCATCACCAGTGGGACGAGCAGATCTACTGCGTGCCGGCCGAGGAATTTTCGCTGCAGGAACTCTTTGGCACGGGGAATACCATTGACTGACTCAGGACAGGCGGTTTACGGGGCGTAATCATGAGAAAGCTCATTCCGGCTGTTTGCCTTGTCTTCTCGCCGGTGACGGCCATCGGGCAGGCAAGCGAGTTTGTCGGAGAATGGTTGTTGTGGCTGGAGCAGGGTAATGCGCGTCGCCCGGCCTATGGCACGCTGACGATCGAGCCGTCCGGAGACAGCGTGAGCGTCTACATCGACGGCGGTCCCGTCAATCTCTTGGCGTTGGACGGCGATCGCATTCGCTTCGATTTCGACTGGACCGATGTCGGCGACCGGGAGCATTTGAGCGTTCTCGATGGCGTGCTGGATGACGGCATTCTGACGGGCACGGCGACCGAGGGGGCAGAAGCGCGCGGGGCCTGGCGTGCGACGCCCAAGGCGGCGCCCGAGAGCCTGCCACCGGCGCCCGACCCGGTCGATCTCACCGGTATCTGGGGCGGCCCCGCCATCATCAGCAAGTACTCGTTCGACCATACCGAGGCGGGCCAGGCCGCCCAGGCGGCCTATGACCTGACTATGGATGACCCGATTCTGCGTTGTGTATCGGACGGATTGATTCGCATGTCGCACGGACCGTTCGATATCGAGATCGTCGAAGGCAGCGGCCGGATCTTCATCCTGCATGAGGATCTCCACGAGGTGCGCAGGATATACATGGATGGCAGACCCTTCCCGGATGGTATCGACGACGCGCACCTGTCGATGGGATATTCGCTCGGTCGTTGGGAAGGCTCGACACTGGTGATCGAGACGCGGGGACTGAAGAAGGCGGTGTGGGACGCGGCCGGAATGCCGTTCAACGCGGGCGCCGTCGTCACGGAACGCTGGTACCTGGAAGGAGACGAGAACCTGCACATCGAATTCAGCCTGAGCGATCAGGTCAACTACCATCGGCCGATCCTGATGCACCCGGGTCGACAGAGGTTGCCGGACGACACCGAGATCGGGGAGTATTCCTGCGATCCGCATGCGTTCTACCGGGGGCTGCAACTCGATGGGCGGCTCGAGGAATACTGGGGGCGATCACGCAACCGGCTCTAGCGGGCTATCCAATGCCAGGAGTGAACAAACCATGAAAAAAACACTGATTCGAGCCGCGTCGGTTGTGGCCGCAAGTGTTGGCTGGACCGGCGCGAATGCGCACCATGCGCTTTCGGCGAATTACATCGAAGAGGTTGGGGAGGTCGAAGGCGTGGTCGTCGAAGTGTTCTGGGCGAACCCTCACGTCCACTACTACGTCGAGGTCACCGGGGCCGACGGTTCAACCCGGATCTGGGACCTGGAATCATCGAACCTGAACGGCATGGCAAGCGCCGGATGGAGCCGGGACACAATTCAGGTCGGCGACCGCATCCGGGTCTCAGGCAGGATGGGCCGGGAAGGCAGGCCGCGGCTCGCACTGGACAGGGAATCCCTCGAAATCATCGAGTAGCCACACCGCGCGATCAATTCGTGGTCGTCTTGTCGGCCTCGTTGTCAACCACCATCAGTGTATCGACGTAAAAAAGCTCGGGGTCGGCGCCGAACGTCGCCTTGAAGTGCACCCTGAACTCGTCGTTGAAGAAAGCCCGCGCGTCGGCTTCGCTTTCCCAAAGATACACGGAGTGGCCGGTGTGCTCGGCTTCGTCGTAGCTGAAGTACTTGCGGATGAGTTTCGGGGTCGCGCGGAAGCGCGCTTCGGCCTGCTTGAAGCCTTCCATCATCTTTGCGCGCGGGACGGGGCCGGGCAGGACGTACTTGACGAGAACCGTGTGCATGTTGTTGCTCCTTTCAAGGGTTCAATTGCTGCGAATGATACGCTCGGCGACGTGCGATGCCCACGCCGCGATGCTCAGCGACGGCGGCACGCCCACCGGCTGGGGGAAAATCGAACCGTCGGCGACATATAGCCCCGGATGGCCGTGGACCTGGCCTTCGCCATCGACTACGCCTTCGCTCGCATCGCTTGCAATCCGGCAGCCGCCGGCCGGGTGCGCCGTGAACACCTCGGTGCGAGGGTAGTCCACCGTCCGGCCGGAAGCCTCCGACACGGCATCCATCGCCCGCATTGCCGCGGCGTAGCTGGGCGATCCGGTGAGGTCGAAGGCGAAGCGGAAGCGGCCATTTTCCCACCAGCAACGACCGTCCGCCGCGTCCTGGGTCATGCCGACGAGTTCCACCGACCGGCCGGCCTTGCTGCGCGCGCCCCTGGCGAGGAAGCCGGGCACCGGCGGCGGTTCGCCCCCGCCGAGAATGAAATACGCGCTGTCTTCGTGGCCCTTGACCTTGACGCGCCCGAACGACGGCGGCCCGAGCGTCGTGTCCCGGTCCCCGGCAGGCCATTTGCCGATGAGATCGCCGTTGGCTCCCAGCCGGTCGCCAAGCGCGGGCAGCCCGTCCAGGCCGCCGGTCTCGCGGCTGCCCAGCATCAGCGCCTTCGTGTTAATCGTGCCGGCGCACACGGCGAGCTTCGGCGCTTCCAGCGTCACGTTCCGCCCGCCGCGCAAGTCGCGGGCCTCGACGGCCCAGCCGCCCGAGTCATTGGCTGAAATGCGCCGCGCCTCGTGCAGGTCGCGGACTTCCAGCCCTCTCTTGAGCGCCGGCAGCAGGAACAGGGCATCCACGGTGGACTTCGAAGCGCCCGGGCTGCCGAACATGCCGTTGTTCCGGTTGAAATCGAGCGGCTGGCGCACGATGCCGTTTTCATCGGTGACGGCGGACAGGTCGCCGTCCGGTCCCGGGAAGAGAATGCCCATCAGCGGCTGCTCGCCCGCCTCGGTCCTCACAAAACAGTCGTCGTGCGACCACTCGATGTCGCCGTTGTTCGGAAAGGCGGACAGGTCGAACGGATCGACGCCCTTGAGTTCCTTCGTGACCCGATCATAGTGAGGGGAGAGGGTGTCATCGCCGAGGCCCGGCGCGCGGTCGTCCCAGAAGCCCGCCGGGGCGCGCTCCAGCAGGGCGGCCCAGATGTGGCTTCCTCCGCCGACATTCGACGTGCAGGGCACCTTGATGCCATCGCCGATCCACAATTCGAGATAGCCATGCTTGTTGAGGCGAATGCCTCTCCTGGGGCCTTTCGGCGCCCGCAGCGACCGCAGCACCGACAGCAATCCGCCCGTGCGTGGCAGGGGCTTGCGAGCTTCGATGCCGGCGGCGCGCACGGGGACGGTATCGCGCCACGGGCCGCGTTCGAGGACGACCACTTTCATCCCGGCTTCCACCAGGCGCGACGCCAACACCGATCCGCCAAACCCGCTTCCGATAATGATAATGTCCGCTGCCACTGCTCACTCCCACGTTGATTTGCGCATCTCCCGAACGCCGGTGCGCTGAATGGAACGTCCGGCGGAGAACGTGGCGGAAATCCTACCATCCCGCACCCCGAAGACACTGGGCAACAAGTAAATACAACAGGACCAGGAGTTCGCCAACGAGCCCTGCGATCCGGAGATCAGCTCATTGCACCTGGAATTCGAATAAGGCCACCGCCCAGTTCAGCACGAACGGTTGTCACTCGGGGAAGTACAAACGCGCCGGGTCGAAGGTGGTGTTGAAGGGAACAATGACATTCGGATCCGCTCCCCTTCTTGCACGGCCGGGAAAGCCCGACGGCTTTGCCGGATCGTAGTCCGGGTTGGCGACTGGCAGGTCCGCATTCACCGATACCAGGTACTCGTCCAGCAAGGCCTCAAGCTCCGCCGCCTTCTCCGGCATCTGCACCGCAAGATTGTTGCGCTCGCGAACATCGTTGGAGAGGTCGAACAGCGCCGTCTTGTTGCCTTCGTAGTACTTGATCAGCTTGTAGTCGCCCAGCCGGATGGCCGATTGCGGAGTCCCCGTCTGATAGTGCGGGAAATGAAACACCAGTTCCTCGCGCGGGCGCCGGACCTCGCCGACACCGCAATTTTACAGGACAGAGGCGAAGCTGCCGCCGTCTATGCGGGGAGGGAGGTCAGCCGGGTGGAACCGGGCCCACTCCGCGAAGGTGGGGAAGAAGTCGAAACCGACGATCGGCACGCTCGACCAGGAATTGGCCTCGATGCCCGGCCCTCGGATGATGAACGGCACGCGAATACCGCCTTCGGATAGGTTGCCCTTGTCCCCCGTCAGCGGAGCGGGGCTGTCTGGATGGATGCTGGGTATGACGTTTTGATTGGCCCCGTGCCCGTTGTCGCCCATGTAGATCACATAGGTGTTTTCGCTCAGGCCGAGTTCGTCGAGTCCGTCCATGAAGATGCCGACACTGGTGTCGAGGTCTTCGGTGGCCGCTGCCGTACGGACGCCATCGTGCAGTTCACCCCTGGGGCGCGCCTCCGCCCGGGCGGCAGTCTCCGCGGATGCGTGCTCGGAGCCGTGCAGCCCGAGCGCGGAAAGTTGCACGAACGCCGGCTGGCCGGCCTCGTTGGCCTGCCGAATGAACTCGAGCGCCTTCTTGGGCATGCCGATGATATCCAGCGGGTTGTCCGGGTCATCCCATTCCCAGGCAAGCTCGTTGCCGGCCGGCCCGTCGGACTCGTCGTAGCCGTGCGCGTCGGGCGGTTCGTCGCGGCCGAGGTGCCACTTGCCATAGTGCGCGGTCCGGTAGCCGGCTGCCTGCAGGACCTCGCCGATGGTGGTGTCTTCCGCCTGAATCACCAAGGGGTAGGCATGGTTTGGCGGGACCAATGGAAAATTGTTGAACGCTGTGGCAATGGGCTCGGCCTTGGTCCTGCGATTGGTGGCCGGGTTCATGCCATTCTGAATGCTGAGCCGGGTCGGCGAGCACGCGGGCGACGGCGCGTAGGCGTCCGAGAAGCGCATGCCCTGGCTGGCAAGCTCTTCCAGCCGGGGCGTGTGGAAGAAGTCGCTTTTCGAGTTGGGCAGGTCCGGGTGCATCTGCACGGATAGCCCGTACCATCCCTGATCGTCGGAAATTATCAGGGCGATATTCGGCCGCTCCTGGGCGAGACTCGCGTTTGCCGCAAGGAGCGTCATGACAAGTGATCCTGCAAATGCTCGTCGCTTCATGACCGCATCCCTGAAGAACTCTCTGGACTACAAGTCAAGATATTACTCCACGGTACGAGAGTCGCTGTTTCCGGTCCCGAAAATTCATGGGGTGGTACGG
>VYEH01000383.1:0-572 GCA_009843005.1 Pseudomonadota bacterium
CCGGTTCGACAACGCCACGGCTGCGCACGGCTCGCGCCAGCGACCGGCCGTCGGAGCCGGCGATGGGCGTCTCGCGCACGCCGTAGATTTCAGTCAGCAGCAGCGCGTCGGTATCCGAAAGCACCCGGGCGAAGTCATCGATCAACTCGTGGGTGCGGGTATAGCGGTGGGGCTGGAACGCCACGACCAGCCGCCGGTCCGGCCAGACCTGCCTGACCGCCTGCAGCGTCGCGGCGATTTCAGTGGGGTGGTGGCCGTAGTCGTCCACAAATGTCACCTGACCGGAGGGCGTGGTCACGGTGCCCAGCACCTCGAGGCGCCGATCGATCCCCGAGAACTCGGCGAGGGCGAGCCGTATGGCGCGATCAGAGACGCCCAACTCGGTGACGACGGCAACGGCGGCCAGTGCGTTGAGGACATTGTGCGTGCCGGGCAGCCTCAACTTGAGCGGCAGCGGCGGACGTTCGGGACGGCGCACCACAAAGGATGTCGACAGGCCTTCGGCGCGGACCTTTTCGGCGCTGACATCGGCGGAATGCGAAAGCCCGTAGCTGGTCACCCGCCTGCCAAGA
>VYEH01000383.1:582-6886 GCA_009843005.1 Pseudomonadota bacterium
GTCGGCATCGATATTGGTGACCACCGCCATCATCGGTTGCAGGTGAAGGAAGGAAGCATCGCTTTCGTCGGCTTCGGCCACAAGGTAGCGGCCGCTGCCCAATCTGGCATTGACGTTGGTACCGAGCAGCCGGCCGCCGATCACATAGGTAGGATCCAGCCCGCCCTCGGCCAGCATGCTCGCGATCAGGCTTGTGGTGGTGGTCTTGCCATGTGTGCCGGCAACCGCGATGCCGTATCGGAACCTCATCAGTTCCGCCAGCATCTCGGCCCGCTGCACCACCGGAATCCGGCGCCGGTGGGCCTCCATCACCTCCACGTTGCCCTGCGGCACCGCGCTGGTCACCACCACCACATCGGCCTCGCCCAGGTTCGCCGGATCGTGGCCCCGGTGAATGCGCGCACCCAGTCCCTCAAGGCGCTCGGTGATGGCATTCGGTTTCAGATCCGAACCTTGCACGGCATACCCGAGATTGATGAGCACCTCCGCGATGCCGCCCATGCCCACGCCGCCGATGCCGATAAAGTGGACATGGTGAATCTTGCCCATGCGTTCGTTCATGCCGGCGCCCCCGCGTACTCGAGGCAGGCGTCGGCAATATCGGTCAGGGCGCCGGGACAAGCCTGGGCCCTGGCACTGGCCCCCATGGCGGCGAGCCGGTCGGGCCTCTCCAGCAACGCGGCGAGTTCGTCGACCAGCCGCCGCGGCGTGAATTCCTGTTCCGGTATAACGATCCCCGCGCCGACGGAGCAGAAGGTCTCCGCATTGCGGGCCTGGTGGTCATCCACGGCGTAGGGAAAGGGCACGAGGATCGCGCCGAGTCCCGCCGCGGTGAGTTCGGCGAGGGTCAGGGCGCCGGCGCGGCAGATCACCAGGTCTGCCCACGCGTAGGCGCCGGCCATGTCTTCCACAAAGGCATCCACTCGCGCCTCTATGCCGTGCTCCGAATAGCCGGGCTGCGCTGTCTGAAGTCCGCGTCCCGCCTGGTGCCAGATGTCCACGGAAACGCTTTCGGGAAGCATCGCCATGGCTTCCGGAACGCGTTCGTTCAGGACCCGGGCGCCCTGACTGCCACCGAGGATCAACACGTGGACGGCATCCCGCGGACGCTCATTCCCGGCCTCGTCCCGACGCGCAAGGTCGAGGATGTCCCGGCGCACGGGATTGCCCACCAGTTCCGCGGCGACACCGCCGGGGAAGCTGTCGGGAAAGGCCTCGAAGACCCTCCGCGCGATCCGTGACAGCAACCGGTTTGTGGTCCCGGCAACCGCATTCTGCTCGTGGATCAGCACCGGGCGCCGGCACAGCCACGCAGCCACACCGCCGGGGCCGGAAACGAAACCGCCCATGCCCAGGACCACGGCGGGTTTTCGACGCCGCATGGCCGCCAGGGCCTGCAGGATCGCAACGGCGATCCGGAACGGCGCGGCGAGCCAGGCGGCCGTGCCCCGGCCCCGCAGTCCCGCGATGGAAATCCACTCCATTTCGATACCCGCGGCCGGAACCACCCGTGCTTCCAGTCCCTTGCGCGTGCCCATCCAGACCACCGGTTGGTCACGGCCGCGAAGCTCTTCCGCCACCGCCAGCGCCGGGAAGACGTGCCCGCCCGTACCCCCCGCCATGATCATTACCGGCGCACCCGTCATGACCGACGCTCCCGAAATCCAGGGCGCTTCTTTCTGCGGGCGCGCACCAACTCCGGAGAAGCGGCAATGACTTCGTGATGGATTCGTGCGAGCAGGCCAATCGACACCAGGGTAATGACCACGCTGGTGCGACCGTAGCTCATCAGCGGCAGCGTCAGCCCCTTGGTGGGCAGCAAGCCCGTGTTGACTCCGATATTGATGAATGCCTGAATCCCCAGCATGAGGCCGACCGCGCTGCTCAGAAGCGCCTGGAACGGCAAACCCACGGCATACGCCCGCGGCGTCATTGCGATGGCGCGAATGACCAGCACACCGTACAGCACGATGGCCGCCGTACTGCCCAGGAATCCCAGTTCCTCGGCCAATACCGCGAAGACGAAATCGGTATGCGCTTCCGGCAGGTAGAACATCTTCTGCACGCTCTCGCCCAGGCCGACACCCAGCCAGTCGCCCCGGCCGATGGCGATCAGGGACTGGGTGAGCTGGAAGCCGCTGTCGAACGGGTCCGCCCACGGGTCGAGAAAACCGATCAGACGCTGCAGCCGGTAGTCCGAAGACGTGGCCAGGTAGGCCATGCTGACAACCGCGCTCGCGAGACACAGGATGAAGGGCAGCAGCCGCGCCCCACCAATGAAAAGTATGCCCAGGCTGGTCGCGATGAGCACGGCGGCCGCACCGAAGTCCGGTTCCGCCAGCAGCAGCGCGCAGGCCAGCGCCACGATCACCAACGGCCAGATAAATCCCCACATCGTCGTACGCACGCGCTCGTGATGGCGAACCACGTAGCTGCACAGATACACCATCAGGCAGAGCCGGGCCGGATCCGACGGCTGCAGGCTCAGGGGTCCCAGGTTCAGCCACCGGGTGCTTCCATTGACGGTGTGCCCCAGCCCGGGAATGAATACCGACACCAACAGCGCGAAGGCAACCAGGAAGATCAGCCCACTGCACCGATACCAGGTGTCGCAGGGAATCCTCGCAACGGTCAGGGCGGCTGCGCCGCCGATGGCGAGCGCCACCAGGTGACGGCTCAGGAAAAAGTGCGGCCTGCCCATCGAGCCGTCGGCGAAGGCGATGGACGCGGAACTCACCATGATCGTCCCGAATACCAGCAGGCCCGTCGCTGCGGTCAACAACCACGGGTCCACGTTGAACCGGCCGTCGGCGACTCGGGCGTTCATCGTTGGCGCGCCTCCACCGCCGCGACGAAGGCGTCGCCCCGTGCCCTGTAATCGGAGAACATGTCGAAACTTGCACAGGCGGGTGACAGCAGCACCGTCACCTGCCTGAAGCCTGATGCCCGGGCCAGTCCTGCCGCGTGCTCGACCGCCGACGGCATGTCGTGGGCGCCGGTCACGGAGGTCACCGGCGAGAGCGCCTGCCTTAACGCCTCACTCGCCTCCCCCATGACCACTGCGCCGGCGACCCTGCCGGCGGCGGCTTCGGCGAGGGCCGCGAAATCGGCGCCCTTCGCGCGGCCGCCGGCAATCAGTACCAGCGGTCCGCGCAGACCGCGCAACGCCGCGACGGTCGCGCCCACGTTGGTGCCCTTGGAATCGTTGATGAACGTTATCCCGCCCTCATCCGCCACCCACTGACAGCGGTGCTCGAGCCCCGGAAACTCGCAAAGCGCATCCAGGCTTCGCACCCGGGCCGCAGGACTCAGGTCGGCGATGACCCCGTCGACGAGCGCCAGTGCCGCCAGGGCATTGGCCTCGTTGTGCCGGCCGGGGATGCGCAACCGCGAGGTCGGCAGGACCGGGCGGGCGTCGCGGAACAGCCAGCGTTCGCCGCGGTGCGGGACGGCGCTATAGCCGCGGTCCAGGTGCTCCCGCGCCGAGAAGGGAATGCCTTGCGGGTATTCGTCGCCCATGGCCCTGACGATGGGATCGTCCCGGTTGAAAACCGGCACGCGGGCCGCGCGCAGCAGTCGCGCCTTGACGGCCGCGTAACGCGCAACGCTGCCATGGCGGTCGAGATGGTCGGCGGAGACGTTCAGGACCGCAGCGATTGCAGGGCGGAGGCTGCGGGTGGTCTCCAGTTGAAAACTGGACAATTCGAGGACGTAGACCTCGGGTGGGTCCGCCAGCAGATCCACGGCCGGGGGTCCCAGGTTGCCCCCGGCGGCTGCGCGGATGCCGGCAGCCGCCAGCATTCGCTCCACCAGGGTGACCACGGTGCTCTTGCCGTTGGAGCCGGTGACCGCGACAACCGGAGCGTGAGCGGCGCGCGCAAACAACTCGATTTCGCTGACCAGGGGGATTCCACGGCGGCGTGCGTCGGCGGCAATGCCGATGTCCAGGCCCAATCCGTGCGAAATGACCACCTGGGATACGCCCTCCAGCCACCGCGGATGGAGGCTTTCGAGCTCGATCTGCAGTTGCGGTTGCGCGGCGCGCAAGGCTTCGAGCCCCGGCGGGTTCGCGCGGCTGTCGATCACCAGCACATCCTCGCCGCGTGAGGCCAGAAATCGCGCCGCCGCTAGCCCCGTGGCGCCCAGACCCACTATCAGCGTGCGGCTATTCGACAGCGAACCGCTCATCTCGTCATCACACAATTGCGCCGCAGTGCTCATCGGAATGCTTCAATACTCCCGCGGACGCCCGCTACCTGATCTTCAGGCTGGCAAGACCGATCAACACGAGGACGACCGTGATGATCCAGAAACGCACGATTACCTTGGGTTCCGCCCAGCCCTTCAGCTCGAAGTGGTGGTGCAGCGGGGCCATTCGAAAAATGCGCCGGCCGGTCAACTTGTAGGAGGTTACCTGGATCATGACTGAGACGGTTTCGATGACGAAAACACCGCCCATGATGAACAGCACCAGTTCCTGCCTCACCACTACGGCCACCAGGCCCAGGGCGGCACCGAGAGCCAACGCTCCGATGTCCCCCATGAAGACCTGCGCGGGGTAGGAGTTGAACCACAAGAAGCCCAGGCCGGCGCCAGCCAGGGCCGCACAGAAAACGAGCATCTCTCCGGCACCCGCTACATACGGAATGCCCAGATAAGGTGCGAAAACGGCATTGCCCGCCGCGTAGCCGAACAGCCCGAGAGCCGAGGCCACGAGTACGGCGGGCATAATCGCCAGGCCGTCCAGACCGTCGGTCAGGTTGACTCCGTTGGAAGAGCCGACGATCACGAGATACGAAAAACCGACGTAGACGATGGCGCTCATCGGAATCAGCAGGCCAGGAAAGTAGGGAATGAGCAGCGCGTGTTCCACTGCGGGGTTCTCCGCCGTGGCGTACAGCACGCTCGCGGCCGTGAGACCCGCTGCCGACTGCCAGAAGAACTTGGTCCCTGCCCGCAGACCCCTGGAGTTGCCCAGCCTGAGTTTTCGGTAGTCGTCGACGATACCGATAATGCCGAAGGCCACCGTGCACAACAGTACGATCCAGACGAAGCGGCTGCCGAGATCCGCCCAAAGCAGCGTGCTCACGATAATCGCCAGCAAAATCAGCACACCGCCCATGGTGGGCGTGCCGGCCTTGGGCAGATGACTCTCCGGACCCACATCGCGAATGGGCTGCCTGACCCGGCCGGACGCCAGCCGCTGGATGACGAAGGGCCCCAACGCGAACGACAGGATCAGCGCGGTGAGCGCGCTGAGAATGGCCCGCATGGTGATATACCCGAATACGTTGAACGCGGAGAGGTACTGGGTCAGGTACTCGGCGACGTAGATCAGCATGGCGCCTCCCCGTTGTCGCCGCCGGCGCCCAGCGAGCCGACCAGGCGATCGAGACCCATCACCCTGGAACCCTTGACCAGCAGAATCGCATCCTCGGTGAGAAGGGGTTTCAGGGCCTGGTGCAGCGCAGCCAATTCAGTGAAGGACCTGGCCCCGGAGCCGAAGGCCCGTGCCGCCTCGTGACTCAATTCGCCAATGGCGAACAGCGTGTCGCAGCAATTGCGCGCGTATTCGCCGACCTGCCGGTGCAATTCGGGCGCCTCGGCCCCCAGTTCCGCCATGTCGCCGAGGACGAACATCCGCCGCCCGCCACAGCCGCGCAGGTAGTCAAGGGCGGCGAGGGCGGAGGTCGGATTGGCGTTGTACGTATCATCGATGATGGCGGCTCCGCCCCAACCGCGCATCCGGTTGAGGCGGCCGCTGACCGGCCTCGCTTTGCTCAGTCCGGATTGGATATCGTCGACGGAGACGCCCACTGCAAATGAGGCGGCCGCGGCCGCCAGCGCATTCAGAACGCTGTGACGTCCGCGCAGCGGCAGCGTCAATTCGACAGCCGTTCCATCCGGCAACTCCAGGGTGAATGCCGAACCGACGCTCGAGTCGGCAACCTCGCCCCGTACCGTGCAATCCGCGGACGGCTCGAAACCGAAGGTCAGGACTCCGGCAGCGTGAGAGCGGCGGCGCCAAGCGGAACAATAGGGGTCGTCGGCATTGAGTATCGCCGTTCCCGCCGCCGGCAGGTGGTCTAGCAATTCGCCCTTGGCCCTGGCGACGCCGTAGATGGAGCCGAAACCCTCCAGGTGCGCGGCGCCGGCGTTGGTGATGACCCCGACCGTGGGACGAACCAGTTGACTGAGCGCGGCGATCTCACCGGCATGGTTGGCGCCGAGTTCGATGACCAGAATCTCGTGGTGATCGGCCAGTTCCATCAACGTCAGCGGCACGCCCAGGTCGTTGTTCAGG
>VYEH01000383.1:6896-12168 GCA_009843005.1 Pseudomonadota bacterium
CCGGAAGCGCCGTCCGAGTACCGCGGCGATCATCTCCTTGACCGTCGTCTTGCCGTTGCTGCCCGTAACCGCCACCACGGGGATGGGAAAGTTTTTCCTCCACCCGCGGGCCATGCCGGACAGTGCGCCCCGCGTGTCCCGAACGCGGACCTGCGGCAGCGGAACGTCCGACGGGCGCGAGACCAACGCGCCCGCGGCTTTGCCGGCGTGCGCATCGGGGACAAAGTCGTTGCCGTCGAATCGTTCCCCGGGAATGGCCACGAAGAGGGCGCCGGAGTCCAGTTTGCGGGTATCGATGCTGACGCGGCCGAACGCGGCGTCGGCGCCGAGCAGCGTCCCACTCACTTGCTTCGCCACCGCCGCCAGCGTTCTAGACCGCATCGTTCGCCAACCTCCCTACCGAGAGGTTCATGTCAATTTTCCCAGGGCAGCTCGGACCGTGGCGACGTCGCTGAAATCGCGATCGCCATCGGCCGCCGTCTGCCGGAGTTCGTGCCCCTTGCCCGCAACCAGGACCACATCGCCCGGACCCGCTCCGGCGACAGTCTCGACGATGGCCGTGGCACGGTCGTGTTCAATTCGGACATCTTCATGATCAATAATGCCGGCGCGGATATCGGCAATGATCGCCCCGGGGTCTTCGCCACGGGGATTGTCGTCGGTGAGCACGATATGGTCCGCGAACCGCGACGCGGCCTCACCCATCAACGGGCGCTTGCCCCGGTCACGCTCCCCGCCGCAGCCAAATACGCACCAAAGGTCGCCGGATGCCTGACGGCGAAGAACATCGAGGACCCGATCGAGTCCCGCGGGCGTATGGGCGTAATCCACGGCGACCCAGGGCCACCGCGCGCCCCCGCCCAGCACCTGCATGCGGCCGGCGGGCGCCCGACAGCGGCTCAGTGCTTCGCATGACTCGGCGAGCGGCACGTCCCAGCCCAGTAGCACGCCCAGCGCCAGCAGCAGATTTTCCGCATTGAATTCGCCTACCAGGGGTGAATCGAGCACGGCTTCGTTCGCGCCCGTTGCCTCGATGCGCGGCCCTTCGACCCGAACGGACAGGCCGCTCATGGTCGACTCCACGATCGTTCCGCGAAGTTCACCGCGGTCGCGCAGGCCGACCTCGATGCGCTCGATCGGATCGGCCAGCTCACGCGCCAGTTCCGCACCGAAGACATCGTCCACGAAGATCACCGCGCGGCGCAGTTCCGGCCACTGGAACAACCGGGCCTTGGCGGACCCGTAGCTGTCCATGTCCCCGTGGTAGTCGAGGTGATCGCGAGTGAGATTGGTGAATACGGCGGTATCCAGTGTCAGCCCGGCGATCCGATCCTGCGCAAGGGCGTGAGAGGAAACTTCCATCGCGACGAATTCCGCATCGAGAGAACCCAGCGCGCGGTGCAGCGACAGGCAGTCCGGGGTCGTGAGGGCCTGCGGCGCCAGATTCGGCGGAATACCCGCGCCCACGGTGCCCAGGTAGCCGCAGGGCGACCCGCGCAGGGTCTGCGCCTGGGCCACGAGATACGCCACGGTGCTCTTGCCGTTGGTCCCGGTGACCCCGGCCAATCTCGGGCTGGACTGTGACGGTGCAAAAAACGTACGGCCCAGGTCGCCCACCCGGCTGCGCAGATTGGCGACCGCCAGGTGCGGCACGTCGCCGACGCCGGCTTCGACCCCCGGCGCCGGCTCGTACAGGACGACCGCCGCCCCCCGGGCTGCGGCATCCGGCGCGTACTCGATACCGTGGCTCTCGCCGCCCTGAACGGCGACGAAGGCCGCGCCCGGACCTGCCTGCCTGCTGTCCATCACCAGGTCCGCGATTTCAATGCCGCTCAATTCGGCCGGCACGCCGCCCAGCAACTCGCCCAGCGTCATGACGGTTCCAACCGCTGCGGCCATCATTGGCGCACCTCGGCGGTAGCCCCCTGGGTGAGCGTGGTCAGGGGCGGTTCGCTCAGGTCGTCGGGCGGAACCGAGAGCAGACGAAGTCCGCCCGCGACGATTCTCGAAAATATCGGCGCCGCCACCTCGCCGCCGTAGTAGGCTGACCGCCTCGGCTCGTCCAGGACCACGACAGTCACCAGCCTTGGGGCGCTGGCCGGGGCGAAACCGCCGAAGACCGCCAGGTAGCGATTTTCGAAGTAACCGCCCTCGCCGGATTTCCAGGCGGTACCGGTCTTGCCCGCCACCCGGAAATTGGCGACCGCCGCGCGGCGGCCGGTGCCCTGGCGAACCACGGTCTCCAGCATGCCCCGGAGCGTTGCGGCCGTGTGCCTGGACAAAACCTGTTCGCCCTGTTCGGCGTCGTCCACCCCCAACAGGGAGACGGGGCGGCGCACACCGCCCGCGGCGATCACGGCGTAGGCCTGCGCCAGTTGCAGCGCCGTGACCGAAATGCCATATCCATAGGAAAGTGTGGCCTGACCCACAGGATTCCAGTAGTGAACATCCTGCAGCACTCCGGCGGATTCCCCCGGGAACCCGCTCTCGGTAACCCGGCCGAGCCCCAATCGCGAAAGCGTCGACCAGAGATGTTCCTGATCCAGTTGCAGCGCCAGCTTGGCGGCTCCCACGTTGCTGGACCGCGCAAGAATCGTGGTCAGATCGATGGCGCCCAGGTTGTTGTTGTCCTTGGTTATCTCCCGGCCATCGACCCACAGTGTGCCGGGAGAGGTGTCGATGACTGAATTCGGTTGGAATCGGCCGCTTTCCAGCGCAGCGGCCACCACAAAGGGCTTGACGCTCGATCCGGGCTCGAAGATGTCCGTGATCGCGCGGTTACGGTAGCGGGACGGGTCGAACTGAGTGCGGTTGTTCGGGTTATAGGAAGGCTGGTTCGCCATCGCCAGCACTTCGCCCGTGGCGGGATCCAGGATCACCGCCGAACCCGAGATGGCGTCATGATCGGCGACGGCCTGTTTCAGTTCGCGATAGGCCAGGTACTGGAGCCTGAGATCAAGGCTGGCCCTCAGGGTCCTGCCGGGCCGGGCCGGCTTGATCAGTTCCACGTCTTCGACGATGCGCCCCAGGCGGTCGCGAAGCACCCGCTTGGCGCCATGCTCGCCCCTGAGCCAATAGTCGAATTCGAACTCCAGACCTTCCTGTCCCACATCGTCTATGTTGGTAAAGCCGAGCAGATGCCCGACCACCTCGCCCGCAGGGTAGTAACGCCGGTACTCGCGAAGCGTCGCCACTCCCGGAACTCCCAATTGCAGGACTCTCGCGGCATGATCCGGAGGCAGGTGCCTGCGCAGGTAGACGAACTCCCGTTCCAGGTTGCTGGTGACGCGCCTTGTGAGCCAATCCTCGTCCACCTGCAGGACCTCGGCCAATTCGGGCAGGCGATGCAAGACCGGCGCCAGGTCCTCGGGATTCGCCCAGATGCTGTCTACCGGAGTGCTGACCGCCAGAGGTTCACCGTGCCGGTCGGTGATCGTGCCCCTGTGCGCCGAGATCTGTACCGTGCGCAGGGAACGATCGTCGCCCTGCGCGGAGAGGAATTCCCGTTGGTGGAACTGCAGGTAGAAGATGCGGCCCTCCAGCACCAGTCCACCGAAGATGAACGCCAGAATGACCAGCGTAGTGCGCCAGCGCTTCCAATTAACCTGCTCGGTTTTCCCGGGTGGATTCATGAATCGGGCTCTGCCACCAGAACGATTTCGTCGGCCTCCACCCGCCTCAGGCTGAGCCGTTCCCGCGCGATCGCTTCAATCAGCCCGTGCGTCGCCCACGTACTTTCTTCCAGTTGGAGCCGCCCCCAGTCGGCCTGCAGGCGGTCGCGTTCCCGGTTGAGCGCTTCCAGTTCCACGAACAACTGGCGGGCCTGGTGCTCGGCTTGTATCACCAATACACCGGACGCTGTGACTGCCGCGGCCAGGAACGCCAGGGCGCCGAACAGCAGTCTCCTGCCCGTCATGCCACCGCCCCCGATCGCTCGGCGACCCGCAGGCGCGCGCTGCGGGCGCGCGGATTCGCCTCGACCTCGGACTGCCGCGGCCGGATCAACCCACCGATGAGGCGCATCGTCGGACCGGCGCCGGGCGGAATATCAGGTAACCCCGCGTAAACCGGGTCGCCCTTGGCCTGCCTGGCCATGAATCGCTTGACGATACGGTCTTCCAGTGAATGAAAACTGATGACGCACAGCCTGCCGCCGTCGGCAAGCATCCGGAGGCATTGCTCGAGTACGGTCTCCAGGGACTTGAGTTCGCGGTTAATGTGGATTCGTATCGCCTGGAATACGCGTGTCGCCGGATGAATCCGGCGGTGCCCCGATCCTGCCGCGCGCGCCACGAGCGCCGCCAGTTGCCCGGTCGTGTCGATCGGCGCCGACGCGCGGGTCTCAATGATGGCCCTGGCGATCCTTCGAGCCTGCGGCTCCTCGCCGAAGCGCCGCAGGACATGGGCCAATTCGGCCTCGTCCACCTGCCGCAGCCATTGCCGGGCGCTGATGCCGTTGCCGGGATTCATGCGCATGTCGAGCGGTCCGTCATTGGAAAAGCTGAAGCCCCGTTTCGCATCGTCCAGTTGCGCTGAGGAGATTCCCAGGTCGAAGAGCGCACCGGCGAGCTGGTGCTCGCACAACCAGGGCGCCACGAGCGTGCGAAAATTCTCGAAGCCGCCAAAGCGGACGGAGAACCGGGGGTCGCCGCCGAAGTTCGCGCGGGCGTGCTCCACCGCTTCGGGGTCCTTGTCCAGAGCCAGCAGCCTGCCGTGCTCCCCCAACGCCGCCAGGATCCCGGAGGTATGTCCGCCCCGGCCATAGGTACCGTCGACGTACCAGCCGTCCCGCGACAAACCCAGACCCTCCAAGGCTTCATTCACCAGCACCGGTCGATGACTCGCCATTGCACGCTCTTGAGTTCGGGCAGGTCAGAAGGTGAGGGTTCCAAGCTCGGCCGGCAGACCCAGACCTTCACCGGGATCGGTGGCGAACCATTCATCCCGCTTCGCGTTCCAGCGATCCTCGTCCCACAACTCGAACTTGTTGCCCTGACCGAGCAACATGGCCCGCCTGCCCAGCCCCGCAACTTCGCGAAGTTCCTTCGGTATCAGCACCCTCCCATGCGCGTCCATTCTTATATCCGTGGCGTAGCCCATCGTGATCTGCTGCAGTCGACGGGCCACGGGGTTAACATTCGGCACGGCCATGAGATTGCGTTCGAATACCTCCCAGTCGGGCTCCGGGTAGATGAGCAGGCATTCCCGATCCACGGTCGCCACCAGCTTTCCGCCGCTGCGGCTGGTGAGGGCATCCCGGTATCGGCTCGGA
>VYEH01000161.1 GCA_009843005.1 Pseudomonadota bacterium
CCTGACCGGGTTGCCCGCGCGTTTCGACCGTCGGAAGGACGATGCGTGGATCCACTTTCACCCATGGTCCGCAAATACGGCGCACCGGATTTTCGAACCGCGGATTTCGGGCGCGAATTTTAACAGAACCGCCATCCGCCGGTAACGCGAATTCTACGCAATTTTTGGTTCCGGCGCGGCCACGGCGACCCCGTTTTCCAACCCGGCGGCAGCACCCGCGCGCGCCTTGATCCAGCTGTCTGGAGGCGCATGCATGCCGGCATCCACGGCCGCCGTCCGGACAAGTAAGATATCGCACCTGGAACCTGCAACCGGGAATTTGCTGCCGTGATCGGATTGCTGCAACGAGTGAGCCGCGCCAGCGTGGCGGTAGAGGATCGGACCATCGCCGAGATCGGCGCCGGGCTGCTGGTCTTCGTCGCTGTGGAAGCCGGTGACACCGAGGCCCAGGCTGCGCGGCTGATGGAGCGCCTGCTGGCGTATCGCGTTTTCGCGGACGACCGGGGACGCATCAACCTGAATGTACGGGAGGCGGGAGGCGGACTGTTGCTGGTGCCGCAGTTCACCCTGGCCGCCGATACCCGCAAGGGCAATCGGCCGGGCTTCTCCAAGGCTGCCCCCCCGGCGCTGGGCCGCAAACTGTTCGACCACATGGCGCAGCTTGGTGCCGACGCCCCGGTTCCGGTGGCGACAGGAAGGTTCGGCGCCACGATGCAGGTCGATCTCTGTAACGAAGGCCCGATGACCTTCTGGCTGCGGGTCCCGCCTTCTATTGCTCCATCATCCTCATAACACCGTATCAGCGGGTTACTAGGTTGAGGGAGCACTGGTTAGGGCCTGTTGCCGGCTTTCGCGTATCATTGGCGTATCGGTCGGGTTTTGGAGCAAAACGATGGGATTGGGTGGCATCAGCCTCTGGCAGCTACTGATCGTGCTTTTGATAGTCGTGTTGGTATTCGGCACCAAGCGCCTGAAAACCCTGGGCGGCGACCTGGGCGGCGCACTGAAGAGTTTTCGCAGCGCGATGGAGAGCGACGAGGAACCGGACGGCGAATCCGCCGAAAACCCCCGCCTGGCAACCGCCGAGCCGGACGCCGAATTCGCCGAGCAACGCAGGGAGAGCCAAAGCAGCGGGACCTGACGATCGACATCGTCCGGTGGGCGGTTATCCGGCCCGGGATCAATAACTAGTAGTCCAGAGCGGTACCCCGCATCGGGTTCACGCCGTTGTGGAAATTGCCCTGGTCGCGCACCGTGCGCGGCACGCCGTTCTCGTCGTAGTGAACCCACGCCAGGCCGTGCGCATCGCCGTTGCCCGGCATGTCGATCCTGTCGATCAGCTCCCGTGTTGCCGCGTCGTAGACGTAGAGTCGTCCTTCGGCGTTGCTGGTCGCCCACATCTCCCGGCCGTTGGGCGCGAGCAGCACATGGTCGACCATGTACGCGCCGTACAGCGTGTCCAGGTGCTGCCCGGACCCGGCGTCGATGACCGTCAGCGTCCTGCCGTAGTGGCCTGCGGCCTCGCCCTTGTCCGCAATCCATAACTCGGTCTCGTCGGCGTTGAGCGAGCCGCCATAGGGGCCGATGCCGGTGCCGTTGGTCCAGATGACCTCGCCCGTCTCGATGTCCATCTTGGCCGCGTTGGACATGGTGTTGATCACGTAGATGTATTCCTTCGCCGAATCCACCAGCGCCCAGTTGGGACGGTAGCCCGGAATCGGAAACTCGGCCTCGACTTCCCAGGTATCCGGGTTGATTTTCGCGATCCAGTAGGGGCGCATCGCCATGAGCCGGCCCTGGTACATGCTGATGGCGCTGAACATGCCGGTGGCGCGGCCCGGCGCGTAACCGGCCGGTTCCATGAGCGCGTAGATGTACTCGTAGTCCGGATCGGTCCAGACCGTGTAGGCGTAACCGCCGAGGTCCGCGTCGAGCACGCCGCCGACGATTTCGTCCGTTTCGGGGTCGAGCAGCATCAGCGCCAGTCCGCCCTGGTCCCGGCCGAACATGTCCAGCAGCACGTAGTCGCGGAACACCTGGCCGTGGTGCAGTCGCCCGCCGATATCGATCTGGGCGACGGGCTGCAGCGTCACCGCATCCACCTTGATCAGCGTCGCCGAAGTGCCGAGCCGGCCCACCCAGGCCGGTCGATCCGGACCGAGACCGCCTGCCAGTTCCACCGCGCCTGCCGGACGCGGGCCGACGATGTAGACGTAGCGTCCGTCCGGCGAGACCGCCGTCGTGTGCACGGCGCCGCGCAGCGATTCGGGCAGCATGTAGCTGGCGATCACCTCCCGCGTCTCGGCGTCGCCGACGACCACCGAACTGCTCGTTGGCAGCTCGTAGCCCTCGAACAGGACCGCCGGCCGGCTCGAGGCGCCGACATTCTCGTAAAAGTAGGTCTTGCCCGGCTCGGGCGTGAATTTCGGCTCGCCCGGATCGTAGGTGGCGAGCACCGAGGCGTCGTAGTGGCTCAGCAGGCTGCCGTCCCGGGAGCGGCGCGTCCAGGTCGCCTGCAGGGACTCGAAGGTCTCGATGGCTTCGATCTGCAGATCGCGGGCCGTCTTCTCGAATTCGAGGTCCGGACCCCGGCTGGCCCTGACCGTTTCCAGGTCGCCGAGCCACATCTGCGGCAGCCCCGCCTCCAACGGCAGCCCGGCCAGCGTGCGGATGTACATGGCTATCGAAGCGAGATCGTCATCGGACGGGTCCATCTCGCTGACGATGACGCCCATGACGGGATTGTTTTCGAGCTGATCGAATATGTCCACAGGAGTCGGGCCGAACAGCAGGCTCGGCCCCACCAGCCCTTCGCCCGTTGGCGCGTGGCACACGTGGCAGCCGATTTCGGAGTGAAAGAGTTCGCTTCCCCGCTCGACGAGATTGTCCAATTCCTGTGACCGGGCGCTGCCGGCAGCCAGTACAACACCGGCCAATAGCGCCAGTGATCCATGCCTTCCATACATCCGTGTTCTCCGTCGTGGTGCGCACGGCGCCGGTTGGGGCGCCGAATTCGACTCTAGCATACGGCGGTACTCGCCCGCCCGTGCCGGCCGCGGCAACGAATTCACCCGAATGCCGAAGCTCGCAAGATCGCAATACCAAAATACGGTATCTTTCAGTTCGATGGGCAACGCGTCCGTGGCACGTAACGGGAACCATTCCTCATGTGCGACCTCGGCTTCTGGGAACTCCTGCTGATCTTCGGCATGGGGCTCATGATTCTGCGCCCGGAACGCATGCCTCGGGTTGCCGCGCAGATCGGCCGCTGGATCGGCCGGGCCCAGAGGACCGCCAACCAGTTTCGCCGCAAGCTGCAGCGGGAACTGGAACTGGAAGACCTGATGCGCGACGGCATCGTGCCGAAGCATCGCCCCGCGGCGCGGCCGAAGACGACGACCCGAACAGGCAATACGCCCACCACCGTTCCGGCCAACGCCAGCAAGTCCGATGCAGAAAAGGAGTCGGAGGCCTTGAGGGACGCTACCGCGGCTGCGAGCGCAGGGCCCGAGTCGACTGAACCCGCTTCGGACGACACCCCTGAAGCACAACAACTTCATTCGACAGGGGGCGACCAGGATCCCGGCCCCGAACCGTCCCAGGCTTCGACCGGGGTCGGAGAAGCTCCCGGGGCCCGCGAGGCCGGATCCTCATGACCCCGCCCGAAACGCCCGACGGGGAAGAACAGCTCGCCGAGGGCACGCTGCTTTCCCACCTGGTGGAACTGCGAACCCGGCTGATTCGCGCCGCCGCGGCGGTGCTGGTCATCTTCATCGCCCTGGTGCCCTTCGCCGAGCGGGTGTTCACGCTCATCGCGACGCCGTTGATGGAACGGCTACCGGAAGGCGCCACCATGATCGCCACCCAGGTGGCCTCCCCGTTCCTGACGCCCTTCAAGATGTGCCTGTTCGTCGCCGTCTTCCTGGCCATGCCGGTGGTGCTCTACCAGGCCTGGCAGTTCGTGGCGCCGGGGTTGTACCGCAAGGAGAAGCGCTTCGCCTTCCCGCTGCTCTTCGCCAGCATCGTGCTCTTCTACGCCGGCGTCTCGTTCGCCTACTTCGTGGTCTTCCCGCTGATGTTCTCGTTCTTCGCCGCGGTCTCGCCCCAGGGCGTGACCATGATGACCGACATCGCGTCGTACCTGGACTTCATCCTCACCATTTTCTTCGCCTTCGGCGTGGCGTTCGAGGTCCCCATTGTGACCGTGATGCTGGTGTGGAGCGGACTGGTGTCCACGCAGGTCCTCAAGAAGGCGCGGCCGTTCGTGTTTCTCGGAGCATTCGTGGCCGGGATGCTGCTGACGCCGCCGGACGCCATCTCCCAGACCCTGCTCGCCGTGCCGGTCTACCTGCTGTATGAGAGCGGACTGCTGCTCGCCAGGGTGCTGGTCAACAAGGACGAGACGACCGAAAACCCGGAGGAAGCAGGAGAATCGGCAGGATGACGCCTCCTTCAGCCCAATCGACCGGCGCAGCCGCACTGCCCGCGCAACCGGAAGCCACGTGGGTAGGACACCCGCGGGGCCTGCTCACGCTCTTCATGACGGAAATGTGGGAGCGCTTCAGCTACTACGGCATGCGGGCGCTGCTGGTACTGTTCATGGTCGCGGCCATCCAGGACGGCGGCATGGGGCTGACCGACCAGACCGCCACCGCGATCTATGGACTGTATACCGCCGCGGTCTACCTGCTGTCCCTGCCGGGCGGCTGGATGGCCGACCGCCTGCTGGGCGCCCAGCGCGCCATCTGGTACGGCGGCATCGTCATCATGAGCGGCCACTTCACGCTCGCGATACCGGGGGTCCCGACATTCTTCCTGGGATTGGTCCTGATCGCGCTGGGCACGGGGCTCCTCAAGCCGAACATCAGCGCTGTCGTCGGTGAGCTCTACGCACCCGGCGACCCGCGGCGCGACGGCGGCTTCACGATCTACTACATGGGAATCAACATCGGGGCCTTTCTGGGGCCGCTGGCCTGCGGCTGGCTGGCCACGGAGAACTGGCATTACGGATTCGCCGCGGCGGGCGTCGGCATGCTGTTCGGGCTGATCCAGTTCGCCCTGACCCGCAAGCACATGGGAACCGCCGGCCTCAAGCCCGCCCGCACCAGCACAGGTGATGACGCTACCTTCAGACGCCGGTCATGGATCGGGGTGTGGGCGTCGCTGGCCCTGGTCGGGGTGCTCCTGATCGGCGGATTGACGGGCCTGATCCGATACGATGCGGTTGGCCTTGCCCAAAGCGCGAGCTACGTCATCCTTCTCGTCACCGCGGCGTTTTTCGCCTACGTCCTGGGCCTTGGGGGATTGAGCTCCCGCGAGCGGGGCCGGGTCATCATCATCGCGGTGCTGATCTTTGCGGCGACGGTGTTCTGGGCCGGATTCGAACAGGCCGGTTCCTCCCTCAACCTGTTCGCCGAACGTTTTACGGTCCGCGATTTCGGCAACTTCACGGTGCCCACGACCTGGTTCCAGTCGCTGAACTCGGCGTTCATCCTCATCCTGGCGCCGCTCTATTCCATGCTCTGGCTGGCGCTGGCCAAACGGCGCCTGGATCCCAACCCCGTCCTCAAGATGGCCATGGGACTGATCATGCTCGGGCTGGGATTCGCGGTGATGATTTTCGCCGCCCAACTGGTCGTTCGCGGCGATGCGGTGCTGCCGACCTGGCTCATCTTCACCTACCTGCTGCATACCATGGGCGAGCTGGCCCTGAGCCCGGTGGGCCTGAGTTCGGTCACCAGGCTGTCGCCGCGGCGCTACGTGGGCCAGATGATGGGCGCGTGGTTCCTGGCGGCATCGCTGGGAAACATCCTTGCAGGCCTCATCGCGGGCGAGTTCCGCGCCGACACGGTAGAGACCATGCCCGGGCTTTACACGCAGATCGTGCTGACCACGGCCGGCATCGGGCTGCTGCTGGCGGTTGCGTCCGTACCGCTGAAGCGACTGATCGGCAAGGAAAGTTAGGGTTTGCGAACGCTCCGGCGTGCCGGGCACACGGTTCGATAACCTCATAATCGGCGTGGGCCATGGCCGGTCTATTCGGCGCTCGCCTGCCTGCCGAATTCCAGCCAGAGTCCTGACAGTTCGGCGGTGAGTTCGGGATATTCCCCGGAAAGGTCGCGGCGTTCGCCCGGGTCCGCCTCAAGATCGAACAGCTCCCACCGGGTTTGCTCATCGAGAGGATTGCTGTCGGCGACGACTTTCATCGGCCAGCGGACCAGCGCTCCCCTGATCGGCATAATCCAGGGTACGCTATCGTCGGCATTGCGCACGTCGCCGGTCTGCCCGGTGACCAGGCCCCAGAAAGAGCGCCCGCGGACAGGCTGGACTTCACGCCCCTCGAATGTAGTCCCCGGCGCGGGCAGGCCGGCCGATTCAAGCAGCGTCGGCAGTATGTCCATAAACGTCAGGTAGGTCCGCTCGATACCGCCCCGGGCGGCCACGTCGCCGTGGCGGATGAAGGCCGGCACCAGCGTCCCGCCCGCGTACAGCGAGCCCTTCAGAGCCCGGTAGGGCGCCGTGGCGGCCTCGCTCCATCCGGGGCCGTTCGCCGTGAAGGAGCCTGCCCGCCCCATGTTGGCCAGGCTGCTGTCCGTATCGGTCCGCGGCACCGTGCGCGGCACGAAATCGAGGTCCTCACCGGCAGCCCCGTTGTCCGAGGCAAACAGGATCAAGGTGTTCTCGAACTGCCCCGACGCCCTGAGGAAATCGATCGCCCGCCCCACGTGCATGTCCATGTTCTCGACCATCGCGGCGTAGACCTCCATGGACCTGCTGCGAATCGCCTGCCGTTCCGCAGTGAGCGAGTCCCATGGCTCGGCCCGGCCCGCATAGCCTTCCAGGGCCAGGTTCCGGTGGAATATCCCCAGCTCGGAGGCTCGTTGGTAGCGGGATGCCCGCAGGGCATCGTAGCCTTCGTCGTATCGTCCCGCGTAGCGGTCGATCCAGTCCTCGGGTACCTGCATCGGCCAGTGCGGCGCCGTCAGCGCCAGGTACCCGAACCACGGCTGACCTTCGCGGGCATGGACCTGGAGGTATTCGATCAGCTTGTCCGTGTAGAGGCGCGAGGAGAACCAGCCATCCGGCAGTTCGGCGGGTTCGCCGTTTTCCAGGTACGTGTAATGGCCCTCGTAGACGGGAGGATTGCCTGGAAACACGCTGGATCCGAGGTGATTGTCGCCGGCCTTGATCAACGCGAAAGAAGCGTCGAAACCGCGCGCGGCCGGGCCGTCCTCAGGAGCAACGCCGAGGTTCCACTTGCCGGCCATGAAGGTCTGGTAGCCCGCCGCGCGGAGCCGCTCGGGAAGACTGGCAATATCGTCCCTCATGGGATCGTCGAGCGTTCGAACTCCGGCCTCGAAGGTGGTGGTGCCAGACATCAGCAGGGCCCGGGAATGCGCGCAGGCGGAAGCGGCGTGAAAGTTGGCGAGGCGCAGACCTTCCATCGCCAGCGCATCCAGATTCGGCGTCGCGATTTCGCTGCCGAAGAACCCGACGTCGGTATATCCGAGATCGTCGGCCAGGATCAGCAGGATGTTGGGCCGGCCGTCGGCGGGCGCCGTGGGCGCCGATGCTTCCGAAGCCGCCTCCGGCGCCTGAGCGCCCGCGGCCGGCGCTTCGGGGCCGTCCGCTGGACCGCATCCCGAGAGCGCAAGGAACAGAACAGCCGGCAGGCCACGCAGGGATTTCATGATTTTCATGGTAACAGTCTACGGCAATACCCTTTTGCCAATTAACAAACCCGGGCCGTGCTGCTGCCCCCGCTCGATCAAGCCCGGAAATGCTGCAACGCCCATGCTTCGAATCATCGTGGATCGCTCCGAGTGATGGTAGAGTTTGGGCGCCCCAACCGCACGAGACATGCCGATGTCCGCCACCGCCCCCCTGCCGCAACTGACGCTGAAAGCGATCATCCTGGGACTGTTGCTGTCCATGGTGCTGGCGGGCGCCAACGCCTACCTCGGGCTGTTTGCCGGGATGACCGTTTCGGCCTCCATCCCCGCGGCGGTGATTTCCATGGCTATCCTCAAGCTGTTCAGGGATTCGAACATCCTCGAGAACAACATCGTGCAGACGGCCGCATCCGCCGGCGAATCGCTGGCTGCGGGCGTGATCTTCACGCTGCCCGCGTTGATCATTCTCGGCTACTGGAATGTCTTCTCCTACCCGTGGGTAGGCGTCATCGCCGGACTGGGCGGCCTGCTCGGCGTCCTGTTCACGGTGCCGCTGCGCCGTTCGCTGATCGTTGAGGAACAGCTCACCTACCCCGAGGGCACCGCAACCGCGGAGGTGCTGAAGGTCGGCGCCGCTCCGGGCCGGGGCGCGAAGCTGCTAGCCATCGCGGCAGTTCTCGGGGCACTCACCAAGTTCGCCGAAACCGGCCTGCGGCTGTGGGCCAGTTCCATCCAGGCCGCCGGTTACCTGGGTTCGAGCACCATCGCCTACGTGGGCATGAACCTCTCGCCGGCGCTGATCAGCGTCGGTTACATCGTCGGGCTGAACATCGCCGTGCTGGTCTTCCTGGGGGGCGCGATCTCCTGGTACGTGGCAATCCCGATCTATTCGAGCCTCTATCTCGACTCGGACCCGGCGCTGGCGGTGCAGTTCGCGGCCGGCACCGGCGCCACGGATCTGGCGTTCGCGATCTGGACCTCCAAGAACCGCTACCTGGGCGTCGGCGCGATGCTCATCGGCGGCATCTGGGCGCTGATCTCCATGCGCGGATCGCTGTTTTCGGGGATCCGCAGCGGACTGCGGCCGAGCAGCGCGAGCACCGGCGCCGGCTACGACCACCGCCAGCACGACACCCCCATGAAACTGGTCATCTGGGGCGTGGTCGCATTCGTCATTCCCATCTTCCTGCTCTACCAGGTGATCGTCGGCGCAGCGGGCGTGGCCCTGGCCATGACCCTGATCATGGTGATCACCGGCTTCCTGTTCTCGTCGGTAGCGGCCTACATGGCGGGACTAGTGGGTTCCTCCAATAACCCGATCTCAGGGATCACCATTGCCACCATCCTCTTCACATCGCTCCTGCTGGTCTGGCTGATGGGCGGCGATGCCGCCAGCGGACCCGCCGCGGCGATCATGGTCGGTGCGGTGGTGTGCTGCGCGGCCGCCATCGCGGGGGACAACCTGCAGGACCTCAAGGCCGGCTACATCGTCGGGGCGACGCCCTGGCGGCAGCAGCTCATGCAGGGTGTGGGGGTGATCTCCGCCGTGCTGGTGATGGCGCCCATCCTGAACCTGCTGCTGCAGGCGTACGGCATCGGCGCGCCCACACAGGAACAGCCCAATGCCCTGCTGGCGCCACAGGCCACGCTCATGGCGTCGGTGGCGCAGGGCGTCTTCGGCGCCGGGCTGCCCTGGGGCATGGTCGCCATGGGGGTGCTGATCGGCGCGGCCATCATCGCGGTCGACGAGGTCCTCAAGGCCCGGGGATCTACCTGGCGCGCGCCGGTACTGGCCGTCGCCGTGGGCATCTACCTGCCCTTGGAGCTGGCCACGCCGATCCTCATCGGCGGCCTGGCGGCGCACTTTGCCAACCGCTTCAACCGCCGCGAGAGCGGCGGCGATGCCGGGCGCGGGCGCAACGGCATCCTGTTCGCCTCGGGCCTGATCACCGGTGAAGCATTGATCGGCATCCTCATCGCGGTCCCGATCGTCGCCAGCGGCAATCCGGACGTGCTCGCCATTGCCGCGGAGTTGCCCGCCATCGTCGGATTCCTGGTGATCGCCGGACTGGTCGCCTACCTGTACCGCGTGGCGACGCGGGACTGACCGGAACCCCGCACCTGACGACCACGATGCTTATTTCCACCATGCGACATAAATCGAACATGAACGCCTGAAGGTCATGCCCACCCCCGAGAGCAAACTCCCCGACGTAGGGACAACAATTTTCACGGTGATGTCCAAACTCGCCGAGGACTGCGGCGCGATCAACCTCTCCCAGGGTTTCCCGGATTTTCAACCGCCGGATGAACTGCTGGAACGGGTCAGCCATCACCTGAAGGCCGGACGCAATCAATACCCGCCCATGATCGGAGTGGCCTCCCTGCGTGAGGAGATTGCGGGGAAACTGGCCAGCCTCTACGGGGTCCATCCCGACCCCGACTCCGAGATTACCGTAACCAGCGGCGGAACCGAGGCGCTGTTCTGCGCCATACACGCTATCGTACGGGCTGGCGACGAAGTCATCGTCTTCGATCCCGCCTACGATTCATACGACCCGGCGATCCGCCTCGCCGGCGGCATTCCGGTCCACATCCCCCTGCGCGCTCCGGGCTTCGATCCGGACTGGGAACGCATCCGGGCAAGCATCAGCCGGCGAACGCGTCTCGTGGTCATCAACACGCCCCACAACCCCACGGGCACCGTACTCACGGAGCAGGATCTCGGACGGCTCGCGAACCTGATTGCACCCTTCGAAACCTACGTCCTGAGCGACGAGGTCTACGAACACATCGTCTTCGACGGCCGGCGCCATGCCAGCGTGCTGGCCGACGAGGCGCTCGCAGCCCGCAGTTTCGCCGTGTTCTCGTTCGGCAAGACCTATCACGCCACCGGCTGGAAGGTGGGGTATTGCGTCGCGCCGGCGGCATTGACGACGGAGTTCCGGCGCGTACATCAATTCAATACGTTCACCACGACCACGCCGCTACAGCATGCGCTTGCGGACTACCTGGCCCGATGCCCCGAGCACTACCTGGGGTTGCCGGATTTCTACCAGGAGAAACGGGACCTGTTCCTGCGGCTGATGGAGCGCTCACGATTCCGGCTGACACCCTCGGCGGGCACTTACTTCCAGTTGGCCGACTACAGCGATGTCTCTGACCTGCCCGACGCCGAGATGGCCCGATGGCTCACGAAGGAACACGGGGTCGCGGTCATCCCCGTGTCCGCGTTCTACGAAGACCCGCCGGAGATGCGCTATATCCGGTTCTGCTTTGCCAAGGAGTCCGCGACCCTGACGGAGGCGGCGCAGCGACTGTCAAGTCTCTGAGCATGGCTCCCGGTCCCTGCCGAACTTGCGCAACGCCGCCTGGCATTGACGCATTTTCAAGCATCCGGCGTCATGCCCACAACTGGCTGACCGGCATGGCGAAAAGCCTGTCTCCCGCGCGCTGAATGCGCTCGCCATCATGCAATACGATACCGCCGGAGAAAACTTCGTCGGTCACCGACCTGAGACGCTTCAGGCCGCGAAAATCCTCCGGCTTCGCCGTGGCGCCCGCCTTGACCTCGATTCCGACAATCCGGCCGGCTTTCTCGACCACGAAGTCCACTTCCAACTTGTCCTTGTCGCGGTAGTGACTGACGGATACAAATGAAGAAGATTGCCCGGCGATCTTCGCCAGTTCAGCGTGCACGAATCCTTCGAGCAGCGGGCCGAGCTTGTTGCGGTCCGCTCTCAGATCTTTCGCGCTGTCGCCGCGAAGCGCGGCGAGTAGTCCCGTATCGAGAAAATGGAGCTTGGGCGTCCTGACCAGGCGCTTGAGCCGATTCGAGTGCCAGGCTCGTATCCGACGGACGATGAACATCTGTTCCAGCAGTGTCAGCCAGCGGTCAACTGTCTTGCTGTCGACGCCAAGGGGCGCGGCCAGCGCGGAGAGATTGGTCAACCGGCCGGATTCGGCCGCGGCAAATTCGAGCATTCGCGAAAGCACGTCCGTCTTGGCAACCGCAGAAATCTCTGCCGCATCGCGTTGCGTCAGCGCGCGGGCATAAGCCCTCAGCCAGGCGACGCGCCGCGTTGCATTGTTGCGCCTGAGCGCTTCCGGATAGCCGCCAGCGACAATGCGCTCGATCAATTCCGGCGTCCGCCCGGTTTCCCGATAGGCCGGAAAGTCGCCGGTAAAAGCGCGGGTGAGAAATTCGGGGACATCGCATTGTTCTATCTCTGCCTGCGTGAATGGCAGCAGTTCAAGCGTCTCGACCCTTCCAGCCAGCGAATCCGGCGAAATGGTGCTGCGGAACAACTCGACCGACCCCGTGATCAGGAACCGTCCAGGTCGCGGATCGTCGTCGACGGACTGCTTCATGGACAGGATCAGCTCCGGCGCCCGCTGAATCTCGTCGATCACCGCCCGGTCGATTCCACGCATGAA
>VYEH01000170.1 GCA_009843005.1 Pseudomonadota bacterium
GCCTTCAAGGGCGATCCGGAAACTTAGCCCACCTGCCGCAAGGGGTGGCTAGTCCATCCCCGGCAGCGCCAGATTGTCCGTGTAGATGCAATTCGCTTCGCGGACTTCGGCTTCGTTGCCGACTACGCGGTCGCGGAATTTGGTGTGCTTCCACTCACCGACCCAATGCTCGGGGTCGGTGAACGTGAAATCCATCTTGAGCGTGTTGCCGTCGTTGATCAGCGAGTATCGTTCGACGATGCGGAGCTGCTCGCCGGCAAGAATGCCGGCTTGCATCAGGTGGTTCTCGCCAATGAATCCCGTCGTCTCGATAACCAGCTCGTCCCCTTCCCAGCGCCCGAGCGATTCTCCATGCCAGTTTCGGTCGAGGTCCCCCGCCGGCTGGCGCTCGCGGCCGTCGAGATAGATGACGCGATAGTCGTTATTCAACCGCGACACCATGTAGATTGCCGTCGGATATTGCAGCATCATCACCGACCCGTAGCGCGTCATGAATCGAGGCATCCCGGGCGGATAGCACAGCGCGGTCGGGTCCCCAAAGCGCACGCCCTCCTGGCTGGCCGCCAGATACTCGTCGAGAAACGCCTGCGCCTTGGCCGTCAGCTCGGGCTTCGGCTTGAACTCGAACGACCCGTAGTTGGCGCGCCACGCATCCTCGCCCCGGAACCGCCAGAGGCCTGTCAGGTTGAACGGCGCTTCCGGCCATTCTTTCGCCAGGTGCGCCGGGTCGAGCGCCCCGGGCGCGGCGCCGGCGACGATGGGCAATTCGGCCGGCCTCGTCTTCGCTTCGCGCTGCTGCCAGGTCTCGCCTTCCGGCGGCGGCACCCACTCCATCAACGCCGGATAGACCTGCCGGGTCGGTTCCGGCGCGTCCATGTTGTACGAGCGCCCGTCCGCGCCGATCAGGCCCTCGACCAGCCCGCCGGGGCTGCCCGTTTTCAGCGGGTACAGCTTCATCGTGATTTCGTCGCCGACCGCGATCGACTCGCGGTCGAAGCCCATGTTCTCCATCGCCGCGATGCTCTGCCCCTCGACCTGCCAGGTCACCGTTTCGCCCGCGTCGCCGGTGACGTCCAGGCCAATGATCAGATGCGGGTTGCGATAGATGAACTGGCTCACCGTGCCGGTTTGCAGGATCGTTGCGGTCGTGTCGAAAACGACGGCCGAATGGTGGGCGCTGCCGACCCGGGCCGCGCCGGCCAGGCAAGCCAATGCGGTTATTGATACCAGCGTTCTCGTCGTAGCGCCTCTATGCCTTGTGTTCATTGGTATCCGGCCTCCACGTAAAGCCGCGCCGCCTCCAGGCTGCAATTTTCAGCCATCACGTCGCGGTCTGGAATCTTCCTCATGTAGTAGTCGATTTCCACCGGCTCGCGCAGGTACACCGGGTCGGCGAGCGTCATCTGGATGCGCAGCGCCAGGCCATCGTCGATCAGCGAAAATCGCTCGACCAGGTGCTTCTGTTCGCTCGAGTCCACGCCGGTGTGGTTGCCCCAGCGATCGGCGACGAAACCGGTCGTCTCCACCACCAGGTCGCCGCCCTCCATCCACCCCCTGGATACGCCGGTTTTCGACGGCGCCCCCGGCGCCGGCTCGCCGCCAAGGTGCACGATCCGCCGCTGGTCGCGCATGTCGTACGCCAGTTCCAGCGTGCGGTCGTCGAGCCAGGTCATCTGCACGGGATAGGGCAGCATCGTCGACTTCGGCGGCCCCGGGTTTTCGCAGTCGTATTGCGGATTGCTGGTTTCGTCGAAGTTGTCGACGAGGGGCTGGGCGAAGTCTGTATACGGCCAGTCGGCCGGCGGGTAGTAGTGGAAGCCGGTGCGGGCAGTGTCGCGCACCCACAGGCCGCTGAAATCGGCGGACGGCTTAACCTCCCGTACCGGCGCCGCGCCGCCGCCGCGGCTGACGAATAGTGTGCCGTCGCCCCGCTCGGCCCACCTCAGGCCGGTGTAGTAGCGATTCGGGTCGCGATCCATCGTGCCTTCCCAGGTGATCCGGTCGCCGGGCGCGAACGAATCGCGTGCCCAGCCCTGCTCGATCATCGCCGCGGGATGCATGAGCTCGATCGTCCATTCGACCACTTCGCCCGCCCGGTTCTGCCCATCGATTCGCAAGAACACATGCGGCATCCGCCATACGTACTCCTGGACGATGCCATAGAGCTGCTGAATGTCGTCCGGGTTCAGGCTGGCGTGCGAATGGTGGGCGCGGGCGAACGGCGGAACCAGCGTGGCCAGCGTGGCCAGCGCGACCGGAGCGGCCAGGGCCGCTGCCGCAACCACCGCGTGCAACCGCCGGGGGAACGCTCCGCGAGCCATCAGCACCGATACTGGAAGTCGAGGCGGACTTGCCTGGGCATGCTGACGTTGACGAGCGTACATAAGAAATTCCCAAGCATTCCTGAATCGCGGTGCGAGCCACTCTAGCAACGATGGCCGCGCCTCGCCAGACTCCTTGAGCCGGATTCATGTTTTCGGATGGTCAAGTTTTGATAACCATGGACGGGCTGTTTGTTGACCAGGCGGGCCCCTGCACACTGCGTGAATCGCTGCCACGGGTTAGAATTGAACAAGACGTGCCGATGACGACTCGGCCAAGAACGACACCAAGGGAGAAGATCTCATGAGACGCATCGCTATCGCTGTTCTGGCGGCTGTCGCGGCGCCTGCTGCTTGGGCGCAGCAGGATTTCTCGGCCGTGGAGATACAGACGTCCGCGGTCGCTCCGGGTATATATATGATGGTTGGAGCAGGCGGCAATCTCGGCGTGTCGGTGGGCGAGGACGGCGCGTTTCTCATCGACGATCAGTTCGCTCCGCTAAGCGACAAGATCATGGCGGCCATCGGCGAGTTGACCGATGCGCCCGTGGAATTTCTGGTCAACACCCATTGGCTCGGCGATCACACCGGCGGCAACGAGGCTTTCGGCAATGCCGGGGCCGTCATCGTCGCCCACGACAATGTCCGCGTGCGCATGAGCACCGACCAGTTCCGGGAGATATTCGATCAGCGGTTTCCGGCGTCACCTGACGCGGCGCTGCCCATCGTCACTTTCAACGACGAACTGACGCTGCACTGGAATGGGCATACCATCCGCGCGTTTCATTCGGGTCCCGCCCATACGGACGGTGACGCGGTCATTCATTTCGAGGAAGCGGACGTCTTCCACATGGGCGACAACTTCTTCCACGGTTTCTTCCCCTTTGTGGACGTGAGCAGCAACGGCGACATCAACGGCGTCATTTCAACCGGATACCGGGTGTTGGCCATGTCCAATGCCGGCACGCGGATCATTCCGGGGCACGGCCCGCTAGCCACGCCCGACGATCTGCGCGACTGGTTGCGGGTGCTGCGTTCCACGCGGGAGAGCATTCAGGACCTCATCGACCAGGGCCTGTCCGAGGACGAGGTAGTCGCGGCGAACCCGACCGCGGAATACAACGAGTCGCACGGCGGCGGGTTCATGAGCCCGGAGAACTACACGCGACTGGTATACCAGAGTCTCACCCGGTAACGGTTCGGCACGCCGGGCCGCGCACCGGCGTGCAGAGGTGTCTTGGTGCGCGGAGGTGTGTCTGTTCCAACGGTGGGCCGACCGTTTGGCGGCCCTGTTGCGGTGAGGAAGAAATGTCAAAAAAACTGATCTGGGATCTGCCCATTCGAATCGTTCACTGGCTGCTGACGGTGCTGATTTTCGGTTCCTGGTACACGGTGAGCGTCACCGGCAACATGGAAGCGCACATGCTGATCGGCCAGACGATTCTGTGCTTGCTGATCTTCCGCGTGGTCTGGGGGTTTGTCGGGACCCGGTACGCGAAATTTTCCAGTTTCGTCTTCGGTCCGCGCACGATCATTGCATACGCCCGCACCATCCTGTCCCGGAGCGGCGGTGGCTATGCCGGCCACAATCCGCTGGGGTTCCTGGCCGTAATCGCCATGTTGCTGCTGATCGGTATCCAGGTCACCACGGGCCTGTTCGCCACCGACGGCGACTTCTACGAGGGGCCCCTCAACCACCTGGTATCGGGGAGTACCGGCCGCGACATCACCGATATCCACTACCTGAACTTCGACGTGCTGGCGATCATGATCAGTATCCACATCGTCGCGATATTCTTTTACCTGCTGTACAAGCGCGAGAACCTGATCTGGCCCATGTTCACCGGAACCAAGACCGGTGATGCGCTGGAGGCCATCGGCGGATCCAAGCTGGGCCTGGCAATCGGGGTGCTCGTGGCCAGCGCGGCCGGGGTCTACTTGCTGGTCACGCTGCTCTGAGCTGCGTATCCGGCTGGGAAATGCCGGCCTGGGCCGTATAGCGCCTTCGGGGATAAGTGGGCCGGAAGGCGCCTGTCTGGCCGATTGCTAACGTTGCCGATACGGGCGGTGACAGTTTCCGCACACGGGCCCCAGGGGCTCGGCGGATTCCGCCGTGACCGTGAATCCGGGCGCATTGGCAGCGACGTTGACTTCATCCGCCGCTGCCTGAAGCTCTGCGGCTTTCTGCGCGAAATCGTCCCAGTTGCTCCAGACGTCGGGAAAGGCCCCGCTACCGGGCAGGGCATCGGTGCTGGAAGCGTCCATGCCCTCGAAACCCTCCAGGAGCATGTGGGCGGCTGTGGCCAGATCGGCGGCGTATTTCACGAAAACCGCGTCGTTCGCCTCGATCGTACCCTCGGCCATGTCGCGAAGCGTGGCTATCTTGTACCCCATCACGTGCATCAGCCCCTGACGGTACTGCATGGCCGCAAATTCCGGGGAATCTTCGTCAACGGCCGCCATGTTCGCATCCGCGGAACCGTCGGAACCGCCCCCGCATCCGGAGATAACAAACAGGGCAACGACGGAAAAGGCAATGGCTCGGGTGGCTGGCTTCATGTCGGTTTCCTCGGTGATTGGACGGTGCGTGCAATGGAGAATAAACATCGACATGGATTCTTTGCAAGCGGTGTGCGGAGTCCGGCGAACGTGATTCGAGAGCGCTGAAACTGCGCTGAAGCGGGCAGTGCTGGTCGCGACATGCAGGCTGATCGTGGTAGAAATCGCCACCTACTGCCAAATGCTTGGAGATGCGACCAGTCATGCCCACCAATAGTGAACCGCGATTCCATCCGCCTGACCCTTCAGAACTCGATGCCGCTCAGCGCAGGGTCTACGACGCCATCGTGGCCGGCCCGAGAGGCGAGGTCGTGGGTCCCCTGGGCGTGTGGCTCCGGCGCCCGGAACTGGCCGACCGTGCTCAGCGCCTCGGCGAATACGCCCGCTACGGAACCAGCCTGCCGCCCATATTGTCCGAACTGGCCATCCTCGTGGTGGCGCGGACCTGGGGCTCGGAGTTCGAATGGCTGGTTCACAAACCGATCGCGTTGGCAGCGGGCGTTCCGCCGGATGCGGTGGAGGCAATCCGTTCTGGCGGTACTCCGCTGTTGGGGGACCCGGCGCAATCGGCGGTGTACGCGTTCTGCGCCGCGCTGCTCGGCGAACACCACGTGGATGACGCCCTGTACGCCGACGCGGTCAGGGCGCTGGGAGAGGAGGGCGTGGTCGACCTGGTCGGGATTCTGGGGTACTACTCGCTGATCTCGATGACCATCAACGCGTTCAGGGTGCCGCCTCCGGAGGGGGTGGAACCGGAACTGGCCGCAGGGCGCGAGGTCGCAGGGGTCCAGGCCGTGGGGGCTGGAGGTGGCAGGTCGCCAAGCCGCTACTGAACCGTCCCCTTCCTGAGAAAATCGCCCCGCGGCGCCGACTTGACGGTGGTCTCCTTTAGCTGGGCGTCGCGCAGCACCAGCAGTGGGACATCCACGCCGGCGTCGCCCAGACTCCATACCGTCCGGAACATGTGCGCCAGGTTGTGCACGGGTTGGCCATCGACCCTGAGCACGACATCGCCGGGCCGCAGTCCGGCCTGGTCCGCCGGACAGTCGCGGTAGATGCCGACCACCACCAGCGTGTCGTGGTCGTCGTGCACCAGCATCCCGAGCCACGGGCGGGGTGGCGCGGACCGCCTTCCACGGATGCTGATTTCGTCCATCACGGGCGTCAGTATGTCGATGGGCACGAACATGTTCACGGTGTGAACGGATTCGTCCGCCTCGAATCCCTGGATGACCAGGGAGCCGACGCCGCACAGCCTTCCGGCCATGTCCATGAGCGCGGCTCCAGACCAGCTCTCATGGGGCGGCGCGGTGAATATGGCTTCGTCGAGCACGTATTCCCAGCGGCCTGCAAACTCCTGCTTGGCGACAACCTCGGCGTCAACAACCTGTGGGTCCGCGCGCCCGCTGCCGGCGATCCACACGGGTTCTCCGACTCGCAACGACTCCGAACTCCCGATGGGCACGCTCCTCCCGGGCAGCGGCATCATCGGCCTGATCAGCGCCAGGCCGGTTCGGAAGTCGTTGCCAACCACGAATCCCGGAACGGCCCGGCTATCGTGGGAACCGATCCAGATCTCATCGGCTTCGTTGATCACATAGCCGATGGTGAGGATCAATCCGTCGTCGCGCACGCGTATGCCGTGACCCGCCCGTTCGGTGCCGAGCAGCCCGGCGCTCATCGCATCCTCGGGAATGTGCGCGCGAATGGAGACCAGCGCCTCCAGCAAGGGCTCGCGTGGCATCCGCGTTAATCCGATTTTCATGGTAGAAGGCATGTTAACGCGCCCGCCCGTTCGGCGCGAGACTCGCGCCACGGACTGCTAAAGGGCCTGCTGATAATCGTCGATGTACTGGAGCAGAGCGTTGGTGTCGTCCAGAATCGCCGTCACCCGATCAGGGTCGGCAACATCCAGATTACCGCTCAACTGGCTGGTGATCGCCGTCAGGTTCTGGCGCATCTGTTCCAGGTCGCGGACCGAGAAGGTATAACCCTGTGAGGCGGACGAATTCAGGTTCCCTCGCACGTAGCTGGCGATATAGCGTGACGATTCCACCAGCCGGTCGTCATCGCCCAGGATGCGCGCGCACATGGCGCGCAGCAGATAGAGATTCTGGTCCGGCGCGAGTATCAGCACGCGTTCGATGAATCTCAGCGCGTCGAACGCGAACCGCTCCCGGTTCTCGGCGACATTCACGCGCCATTCGGCGCGTAGCCGGGCGACCTCCGGATACCAGGCGTCGGTTACGCGGGTTTGAGCCAGTTCCCCATCGATCCCCGCCAGCGACGCCCAGTCGGCCGCAGCGCCGAACCCCCAGCCCCGAATAACTGCGGCGGCCGAGCCCGCCAGCCCTTCGGCGATTGCCTGAATGTCCTCCGGCGCCTCGCCGCGGCTCAGCAATCCCAGATAATCCTTTGCGATGGCATAGCGTACCTGCATGTTGAGCGGATTGGCGCGGAGTGCGTTGTCGAAGGCCTCGCGGGCCTGCTCCGCCTGTCCGTTGGCCTGAAATAGCAGTCCGTAGACCTCGAACTGTCTGGAAAAATTCGGAATGACCTCTGCCAGGCCGGTAGCCCGCGGCACCTGTCCCATTCGTACAAGCCGCCGCGCCATGTAACCGTAGTCGATCTGGTCGCCCATCTGCGTATGGATCCAGCTTCCGTCCCTCACCAGGGGGTCGTAGGGATCGAAGAGCTCGATCAAATCGGCCAGCAGGAGACCGTCGGCGCGGCTGCGGCTGCGCGTCGCCATCAGGTTGTTGTTGTCCGTGCTGATATCGGCCCGCCGCGCGAAGGACCGCAGACCTTCCTCGTCCATGGCCATGGCCGTGAGCAAATCTTCCACGCCGTTCAGCCCCAACCGGCTGAAGTGCATCACGTCGTCGATGAGCGGCCGGCCGGTGCGCGCAAGCTGAAGCTCGACATCCAGTGGCGCCTCCGACGCCAGGAACATCAGTACCTGTGCCGACGGGTGATAAAGCCTGACGTTTTCGAATTCGGCTATCAGCGTTGCGGCCAGCGTTCGCAGCAGGCCTTCGTCCACGAACTCCGAGTTCATCCACTGGACAAACAGGCCGCCTTCGTTCAGGTGGCTCTTGAAGTCGCCGACAAATTCGCGGGTGAACAGGTGCGACGCGCCCGCCGTCCACGGATGGGACGGCTGCGAAACGATGGCGTCGTAGGTCTTGTCGGTCAGCCGCAGCGCGTTGCGGCCGTCGTTGATGATGACGTTGAACCGCGGGTCTGCCAGCGGATCGATGTTCCTGCGGCCCTCCAGCAGGCGATTGGCCTCGATGACCTTCGGCTCCAGCTCGACCACATCGATGCGATCGACCGATGGGGGCACGCCCTCGAGCACCACGCCGCCCCCGAAGCCGACCACCAGCATGTCCTCGATGTCCGGCCGCGCCGCGACCGCCAGCGCCGTGAGCCATTTCTCCGGATCCTGCACGGGCGGCGCACCCCGAACAGCGATGGATGCTTCCGGAAGGCCGTTGGTGCGCACGTAGTAGTAGCCGCCCTCGCTCAGCAGCATCACCGTTGAGGAGCGTCCGACGCCGTAGTAGATCTCCTCCGGCTCGGTTAGGTAGCCGAGCACGAACCCGGTGCTCGACACAACCGCCTGGGGTCTGTTCGGGTTGTAGGCGACGAGTACCGCGGCTATACCGACGCACGCAAGTCCCACCGGGACCGGCTTCGGCCTGGCGACGCAGACGGCCGCCCATAACGCAAGGGCAAAGTTGACCGCGACCGCTACCCGGATCGATCCCTCGAAGCCCAGGCCGGGAATGAGTAAGAAACCCGCCAGAATGGCGCCGATGATCGCGCCCACCGTATTCCAGGCGTAAATGCGCGCCGTGCTGGTGGTGGCCTGACTTTCGTCTCGCGCCAGCACTCGCACCGACAGCGGCAGCGTGGCGCCGATGAAAATGGTCGCCGGCAGCATGACCGCCACGGCAAACAGGGCCAGCGTCCAGGTGGTCAGCGAGGTCGGAATGAGCGGGCCCATCCAGGCGTATACGCCCACCGACAGCACGCCGACAGCCACCTGGGTCAGCGCGAAGGCGACGGCGGCGCGTTCGCGCTGCTCGGCGACCTTGCCGGCCAGACCGCCGCCGAGGGCGATTCCGGTCAGGAAGGCCGCCAGCATGGTGGCGAAGGCGTAGATGCTGCCGCCCATGACGTGGGTCAGCATGCGCGTCCACAACACTTCGTAGAGAAACGCGGTCGCACCGGAGACCAGCATCAGGGGCAGCATCCACGCGGGCTGCTGCTGGAATACGGTCAAGAGCCTTTCGCGTGTCGTGGCGGTCCCGCTGAACAGCGGCTGTATGCAGGCCGAGTAGAAGCTCGGCGGTGTTGAGACGACAGCCGCCTCGTCGGAGCCGGTGAGGTCTCGCCTGCCACGCGCCAACCCGGCCGCGATCACGAACACCAACACGTTGACGGCGACCCCCACCCAGACGGTGCCGTTCAGTCCCAGCGCTGGCAGTAGGACAAACGCGGCGACCAAGGTTCCCACGACGGCGCCGGCGGTGTTGATGGCGTACAGCAACGCGACCCTCGGTCCCACTTCCCGGTCGGTGCGCACGGCGTAGCGGGTCAGCAGCGGCAGCGTGGCGCCCATGAAGCCAGTGGGTATGGCCAGCACCACGAACGCCACCAGCAGGTAGAACAGCGGTTGGCCGATGGTGGCGGCATCGGGCGGAGCGGGCTGGTCTCCGAGGATTGACGCGTACAGGGCTCTGGCGGCCAGCAGCAGCAACGGCACCGCCAGCGCGGACAGGGCGATTCCGGCTTCCAGCAATCCGTATACAAGCACGGGACGGGTGACGCGGCCCGCGTATCGCCCGGCGACCGCCGAGCCCACGGCAAGACCCGCCATGTAGGCCGCCAGCACGGTCGCCACGGCCAGTTCGCTGGTGCCGAAGACCAGTGAGAATTGCCTTAGCCATGCCGTCTGGTACAACAGCGCGGCCAGGCCGGAAAGGAAGAAGCAGGCAATCACCCCGGCAAATACCTGCCAGGACGTGAGCGAAGCGGATGTGGCTGGAACGGCGCCTTGCCCGCGGTCTGATCCGGGGCTTGGCTTGCGCCTTGAGCCGCGGCCCGGGCTTTGGCGCCGTGTGCGTTTGTTCTGTGCTCGTTTCATGCCCGTGTCACGGCTGCTGGGCCCGCCGTGGTCCGAATCCGCGCAAGTTTACCCGATCATGCGTTGTGCCGGGTCGGCGGCATCTCGGTCAGCGCCTCAGTATCGCCCACCAGCGGGCGATGTTGAGCAGGCTGGCCAGGGAGCCGGCGACGTAGGTGAGGGCGGCTGCCGTAAGCAGACGCCGGGCGCCACGCTCGTCGCCGGGGCGAAGCAACCGGCGTCTGGCGAGCAGGGGCAGGGCGCGGCCGAAACTCGCGTCGAGCTCCGTCGGCAGGGTCAGCAGGTGCACGGCCGCGCCGGAGGCGAGAGTGAGAAAGCCGCCCGTCAGGGTCAGCAGGCCGATGACCGGAGCCCGCGTTGCCACCGCGGCCAGCGGCGACAGCATCAGAATGCCGGCGCCCAGTTTCTCGATGGGTCCGACCCATTTCACCAGTCGCGTACGCCATCGCAACGGCTTGAACCCGCGGGCATCCTGAATCGCGTGCCCGACCTCGTGGGCGGCCACCGTCACCGCAGTCAGCGAGCGCCCGTTGTAGTTGGCCTCGGACAAGCGGACGGTCCTTGCGATGGGATCATAGTGATCGCCCGCGGTGGTCGTCTCCGTGCCGACATGGTGCAATCCCAGCCCGTCCAGCAGATCCCGGGCGACCTGGCCGCCGTTCCGGGGATATCGATCGGCGGGAATGCTGTACCGCGCCATCACTGCCTTGACCCAAAGCCCCGGCCCGACGATCAGCGCCAGCAGGCCCACGGCGAGAAGAATGAAATGCATGCCTGCCCGATTCCCTCAAGTCGGTTGCACATAGTGTAAGCTACGCCCGCCGCCGATCTCATGATCGCCGCAGCCCGTCCGCGACCATGAGCGAAACCGTCAAATCAGCATCCGAGCACGGCGCCGTCGCTCTCATCGTCTTTCTCGGGATACTGCACGCCCTCGGAGCGTGGTCCAACGACCTGTTCGCGCCGTCGCTGCCGCTTGCGGCGGATGCCCTCGGCGTCGGCTATGGCCACATTCAGCTCAACATGACGGCCCTGCTGCTGGGTTTTGCAGCAGGGCAAATGCTCTACGGCCCTTTGTCCGACCGCTTCGGCCGTCGTTCGACACTGGTCGCCGGCCTTGCGATCTACACGTTCGCCAGCGTCCTGTGTGCTTCCGCCGGAAGCCTGGAGGAGCTGGTAGCGGCGCGTACCCTCCAGGGATTGGGAGGCGCCACGGGAATGGTGCTGGTGCGAGCGATCATTCTCGATCGGTGGGTCGGAGAGGATGCGTCGAAGGTGCTTTCGTCGGTCACCATGATCGCTTTTCTGTCCCCGGCGGTCATACCGCTGATCGGCGGATTCCTGGCATCACTGGGACACTGGCCGTTGGTCTTCTGGACGCATACCGGATTGGGCATATGCCTCCTGCTCGGCGCTCTGACTTTACTTTCCGGCGCGCGGGGCGCCCGCCCGGACGTGAGCGTCGCGAGCCGGTTTCGCGCCTATGCCGATGTGCTGAAGGATCGAAGGGCGCTGCTGCTCATAGGCTGCGTCGGCATCGGCCATGGCGGCCTGTTGGCGTTTGTCACCAATTCGGCGTTCGTATTCGTGACGTACCTTGGACTTCAACCCCTCGAGTACGGCATTTGTTTTTCCGCGGTAATGATGGGCGGAGTGGCCGGTTCCCTGCTCAACAGACGGTTGGTGACGGATCTGGGAATCCCGAAAATGATGGCCACGGGCGCCGTTACGATGGCACTGTCGGGCGCCGCGGCCGTCATTCTCAACTTGTTCTTCGGCGGAATCTGGTCGAGCCTTGTGCCTTCGATTTGCTATATGTTCGGCATGGCGTTCATTCTCACCAATGCGGTTGCTCAAGTGCTTTCCCGGTTCAGGGAG
>VYEH01000056.1 GCA_009843005.1 Pseudomonadota bacterium
GAGCCAGCAACCGCATGGTGCGCGAATTCCTCGAGTACCAGCCCTATTCGGACATGGATCACTTCCGCCGGGAGATCGGCAAGTACGTGGACGAGGACGAGGTCGGGCGCTTCGAGCGGTACATGACCCTCGATTGACCGCCCAACACTTTTATCGGAGCCCAACAGCGGCCCCGGCTGGGGGAACTTGCCGGGGCCCTGCTTCTCCCCACCAGCGGCACGACTGGCGGGGTTCCTTGCGGGACGCCGGATATCCTGCCATGTTATCGCCCCATGCCGGAGGCGAAACCCAGGGAACTGATCCCGCTCAACATCGCGGTACTGACCGTATCCGATACCCGTGACGAGGTCTCGGACCGCTCAGGCGCGCTGCTGGTGCAGCGGCTGACCCGGGGCGGCCACCGCCTTCACGAGAAGGCGATTGTGCGGGACGATCCTAATGCCATCAGCGCTCGTGTCTCCGGCTGGATCGGCGCTCCCGAAGTCGAGGTGGTGATCACCACCGGCGGCACCGGCGTGACCGGCCGCGACGGCACGCCCGAGGCGGTCGCACCGCTGCTTGAGAAAACCATCGACGGATTCGGCGAACTCTTCCGGGCCATCTCGTACGAGGAGATCGGTACGTCGAGCATCCAGTCCCGCTGCCTCGCAGGAGTGGCCAACGGTACCTATATCTTCTGCCTGCCCGGCTCCACCAACGCCTGCGCCACGGGCTGGGACAGGATCATCGCCATGCAACTGGATTACCGGACCCGTCCGTGCAACCTGGCTGAGCTGTTGCCTCGCCTGAAGGAGACGGGCTAAATTTCTCCCCCTCCGAAAGCGGCCTGACAAGCGGCCCGCCGACGGCGAGTTCCTATCAGGATTTCATGCGGCCGCAACTTCATGCGTTACTCTGCCCATAGCGGACTACCGACGAAACAAGGAATTGGAGAAACCATGCGAATCACCGCCGAGATCAGTCTGTATCCCCTGCGGGACGACTACATTCCCGCCGTGCAGTCCTTCATCCACGTCTTGCGCGATCAGCCGGGCATCGAGATCCGCGTCAACCAGATGAGCACGCAACTCACGGGTGAGCTTCGCGACGTCAGCCGTGCGGTGGAACGTACCCTTGAGAAGTCCTTCGAGTCGGACGGCCCCCAGGCCCTGGTGGCGAAGTATCTGAACGCGGACCTGCCGCTGGACGAACCGCCGGATCTGGGTACCTGATCCATAGCAATGATCGACTATCTGAGCGCCGCGTGGGCGGCGCTGTCCATCGCGGAGGCGGCGGGCGTGTCGCTGGCCATCGCCTACGTGGTTCTGGCGATCCGCCAGAATATCCTCTGCTGGGCGGCAGCGCTGGCAAGCGCCCTGATCTTCATGACTGTATTCCATGCCGCCCTCCTGTACCTGCAAGCCGCGCTGCAGATCTTCTACGCGGCCATGGCGGTCTACGGTTGGCATCAGTGGCGTTACGCCGGAGACCGGGGCACCGGAGTCAGCGTTCATACCTGGAAAATGGCCCGGCATGTCCGGGTCGTGGCGGGAATCGCCGCCGTCACCCTGCTCGTGGGGTGGGTCATGAGCAGGACCGACGCGCCTTTCCCCTATGTCGAGGCCCTCGTCACCGTGGCAGCCATCGTCACCACCTTCATGATGGCGCGCAAGGTGCTGGAAGCCTGGATCTACTGGTTGGCGATCGACAGCATTTCAATCAATCTTTATCTGGCCATGGACCTATACCTGACGGCTCTGCTGTTCACGTTCTATCTCGTCCTTTCCGTGTTGGGCTTCCTGCGCTGGCGCCGCGACTACCTGGCGGGCGCCGCCTGAGCCCATGATCGAACCGGCGACACTTGAGAGGCTTGCCGGACTCCTGGGGGTGGCGGCTGCGGAACTGCAGGTGCAGCCGCTGCCCGGCGGGATCAGCAATCGCGGCTGCCTGCTGAGCCGCGGCAGCGACCGCTGGGCCGTCCGCGTGCCGTTGGCTTCCGGCGCCGGTGACGTTTTCGATACCAGCCAGGCCTTCGACACCGGCGTGACCCCTGGCACCGGCCTGACGCTGCGTATCGAGGACGAACTGCGGGTGCTGGAGGTGGCCGGCGCGGCAGGGCTGGCCCCCGAGGTGCTTGCACACGATGCAGACTCCGGCGCGCTGGTCACGCGATACCTGACGGGAGCGGAACCCCTGACCGCCGAACAGGCCCGGAGCGACGTAAACATCGAGCGTATCGCCACTGTCTTGCGCCGCCTGCACGGCCTGCCTGCCCCTGTCGGCGTCGGTGCGTTCCAACCGACGGAACCGGCACGCGTCTATACCCGGAGCGCGCACTCCGCACCGGACTCTGAGATCGACGGGGTGAATGAACTCCGCCGCTGGAGTACGGAGTTCAGGCAGTTGGCTGAAACCCATGAAGCCGAGTTTTCCCGGGCAGTGCTCTGTCACAATGACCTCGTGGCCGCCAACATCCTCGACGACGGTCGGCTCTGGTTGGTGGACTTCGAATACGCGGTTCGCGCCGACCCCATTCTCGATCTGGCCGGCCTCGCCGGATTGAACGGATTCGGCCCGACCCACTGCAATCGCCTGCTGGATGCATATTACGGACCGGGGTGCGCTCCGATTGACCTCGCGCAACTCAATCAGGTGATCAGGCTGGTCCGGTTGATGGCTTTTTTCTGGGCTCTTGTACACGGCGGCAACCGTGCGACCGACGACCAGGCGCGCTTTGCCGCTTCGATGGCGGCAGTGCTAAGGTAGCGCCGATTTTTTGCCGCTCCAGAGGGAGTCCAACGTGTCGAACAAAGTCGCCTTTCTGGGTCTGGGTGTCATGGGGTACCCCATGGCCGGATGGCTGAGCCAAGCAGGACACGAGGTGACGGTCTATAACCGGACCTCCGACAAGGCGCGGCGCTGGTGCGACCAGCACGGAGGCGCGCGGGCCGACGCCGCGGCGGACGCGGTTGCCGGCAAGGAGTTCGTTTTCTCCTGCCTCGGCGACGACCCCGACCTGCGCGAGGTCTTCCTCGACCAGGGCGCTATCGACGCCATGCAGCCCGGCTCCACGCTGATCGATCACACCACGGCCTCGGCGGACATGGCGAGGGAACTGGCCTCGGCCGGCGCCGAACGCGGCGTGCAATGCCTGGATGCCCCGGTCTCGGGCGGACAGGCGGGCGCCGAACAGGGCAAGTTGACCGTCATGGCGGGCGGCGACGCGGAAGCGTTCCGCCGGGCCGAGCCGCTGATCCGCTGCTTCGCCGGTACGGTCAGGCTCATGGGCGGCTCGGGTTGCGGCCAACTCACCAAGATGGTCAACCAGATCGCCATCGCCGGACTCGTTCAGGGCCTCTCCGAAGCGTTGAATTTCGCCCGCCGGGCCGAACTGAATCCACAGAAGGCGGTGGAGGTCATCAGCCAGGGCGCCGCCCAGTCCTGGCAGATGGACAACCGCTGGGAAACCATGATGGCCGGGGAGTTCGAGTTCGGCTTTGCCGTGGAGTGGATGAGAAAGGATCTTCGGATCTGCCTGCAGGAAGCCCGGCGCAACGGTGCGGAACTGCCCGTTGCTGCGCTGGTGGACCAATTCTATTCAGACGTGGAAGGCATGGGCGGCGGGCGCTGGGACACCAGCAGCCTCATCGCGCGCCTGAACCGTAATCCGTCCGCATAATCCATCCGAAGAACCTGACCGAAGAGCCCGTCAGCAAAGCTCGTTCGAATCAACCATGAAACCGATCCTGGCCGACCTGCTCAGGCTCCTGGAACTGGAGCAGCTGGAGGACAACTTCTTTCGCGGCGAGAGCCGGGACATCGGCAGCCGCCGCGTGTTCGGCGGGCAGGTGCTGGGCCAGGCGCTGAGCGCCGCGAGCTACACCGTGGACAAGTTCACGGTTCACTCGCTGCACGCCTATTTCCTCCGCGCCGGAGATGTCGAGGCGCCGATCCTGTACGAGGTCGACCGCGCCCGGGACGGCCGAAGTTTCAGCAATCGCCGGGTGGTCGCCGTTCAGCACGGCCGTCCCATCTTCAACATGACCGCTTCATTCCAGAAGCCGGAGACGGGAATCGAGCACCAACCCGAGGCCCCGGACGTACCTCCCCCCGAAGAACTTGCCGAACTGCGTGACGTGCCGGCGGCGAGCATGCAGAACGTGCCACAGAAGATGCGCCGGTACCTGAAACGCAAGCGTCCCATCGAGATGAAGCCGGTGGAATCGGTGGACCTGCTGACCAGAGCGCCGAGAGAACCCCGCCGCCACCTCTGGATACGCACGGTCGACGACTTGCCCGACGATGCCGACCTGCACCGCAATCTGCTCGCCTACATCTCCGACTACCAGTTGGTGGGAACGACCATCCTGCCCCACGGCATCCGCTGGGAGCAGGACAACGTGCAGATGGCGAGCCTGGATCACGCCATGTGGTTCCACCGACCGTTCCGCGCGGACCGATGGCTGCTGTATTGCATGGAAAGCCCTAACGCCTCCGGCTCACGGGGACTCGCCACCGGCCGGTTCTTCGACGAGAACGGCAAGCTGGTGGCTTCCACCGCCCAGGAAGGCCTGATCCGCATCTGGCCGCAGCCCGGGGAATGAGCGGGCCGGCTGTTGTCGGACGCAACAAGACTAAAGTAGGATTTTCGTAGGCCATGCTCCGGACGGGTAGATAGAGAATGAAGTCTGTGCAACATCCCCTGATCGCAGGTTTGCTGATGATCGGCTCCCTGGCTGCGGCGGCTGTCTCTGCCCACCACAATCCGGGGGTTTACTTCGATCTGGGGGCGGTCGTGATTCACCGCGACGTCATAGCCGTGTCCTTCACGCCCTCCAATCCCCAAGGACGGTTGGTCTACTCGATGGCGGACACCGACGGCGCCATGAGAGAGTGGGTCGCCGAGCTTCCGGCCAACAACATGATGCGCCGCAACGGTGTGGAGAGCGACATGATCCAGTCCGGCGACAGGCTCACGCTACGCGGCAATCCGGGCCGCCAGGGCGCGACGATGCTGCGCATCACCCACGCGCTCCTGCCCAGTGGCCACGTGGCCACCTTCTACTCACCGCAGGGAACGGGTTCGCTGGAAGATCTCGAAGTGAACTGAGCGGAGTTTGCCAGAAGCCGCGGAGTTTACCCGGAGTGAATCCGTTGCTGCCCGCAAAGCCAATTCAACCGGACGGGACCCCGGGCGTTACCGGCGAAAGCTTTTCACGATAGTACCTGCCTCGCTGCACGTAGTGCTCGGCGCTCCACTTGAGGAACTCGATTTCCTCATCGGTGACCTCGCGGATTCGCTTGCCCGGCGTACCCACGATCAGCGAACGGTCGGGGAACCGCTTGCCCTCCGTGACCAGCGCCTGGGCGCCCACAATGCAGTACTTGCCGAGAACGGCATGGCTGAGGATGGTCGCGCCCATGCCGATCAGCGACCCGGCGCCGATATAGCAGCCGTGTACGGTTGCCGAATGGCCGACGTTTACCTCCTCTTCGAGAACCACGGGGGCGCCTGCGTCGACGTGGAACATCGAGCCGTCCTGTATGTTGCTCCGGTCTCCGATGACGATCTTGTCGTTGTCCGCACGCAGCACCGCGCTGAACCAGACGCTCGCGTCCTCGCCCAGAATCACCTGGCCGATAACCGCAGCATTGGGTGCGACGAAATACCGGTCACCGACCGTCTGCACCCGGTATTCATCCAGGTCGTAAAGCATTGTGGGTGGTCCTCCGTGGTCCTGTTATCTGCGCCCGCCAGAGCCCGGCTCATCCTTTCGCCTGATCCGCCACCGCCTGTGCCGCCGCGGCGATGGCATCGGGATCGCCGAGGTACTCAGCCCTCAACGGGCGCAGTTGAGGATCGAGTTCGTAAACCCGGGGCACGCCGGTGGGAATATTGAACTCCGTAATCGCCTGGTCGGAAATGCCCTCGAGCATCTTTACCAATGCTCGCAGGCTGTTCCCGTGGGCAGCTACCAGAACGTCGCTACCGGCCATCAGCGCCGGCGAGATTCGCTCTTCCCAGCATGGCCGCACGCGCTCCAGGGTAGTAGCCAGCGACTCCGTGGCCGGCAGGTGCGATTCGTCCAGTCCCCGGTAGCGTGGGTCGAACCGCGGGTGCCGATCATCGTCCGCTTCAAGCGCGGGTGGCGGAATATCGTACGATCGGCGCCAGATCTTCACCTGCTCGGCGCCGTGACGCGCTGTCGTCTCCGCCTTGTCCAGACCCTGCAGGGCGCCGTAGTGTCGTTCGTTCAGACGCCAGTCACGGTGCACCGGGACCCACATGAGATCCATCTCGTCGAGGATCAACCACAAGGTGCGGATGGCTCGGGTCAGAACGGAGGTAAAGGCAACGTCGAAGCCGATCCCCTCCTCCCTGAGTGCAGTTCCCGCCGCCCGCGCCTCGCCAATGCCCTGCTCAGTCAGATCCACATCCGTCCAGCCGGTGAACAGATTCTCAAGATTCCAATCGCTCTGGCCGTGGCGAACCAGGACCAGCGTTCCGGGCTTAGGAGTAGCAGTATCGTTCATGTCGCCGGTATTGTTCGGGCAATGGCACCACAGATCAAGCGAATACCCGCGCGGACAGCCCTCCCGCGCCGCTGCGCTTCAAGGTCGATGCACGCCGTGTGAAAGCCCCGGAGGGCGCCACCGGGTGTCGGCGGGCAGGCAGGAATCGAAAACGGGGATGTCCCGCTCCAGATAGGTGCGAATGAGGACGCGCCGCCAGACGAAGCTGGCCGCATCGCGGCCGCTAATTTCTCTCCCCACGCCAGCCTTGCGGACGTCGCATGGTCGCGAATGCGGCGGGCTCCCACTGGCGAAAAGCCACGAGCAGACAAGTACCGCGCGCGTTCACGTCGGCGCGCACTTCGTCGCGGCGGGTCACTTCGTCGAACCCGTCCATGAGTTCGGCGACCTTCGCCCGCAACGCGGTTGCAGACTGCTCGGACACCATACCCCACGCGAACCGTTGTGCGTCGCGGTCGGGATCGAACGCACCGGAGAGGAATTCGCCCTGCACGCGCTCGACGAAGTACCGGTGAATCGGTCCCCCCGGGAGCCACGCGAAGTTTCGCGCGATGCGGCGCCGAATTCGGTTGTCAGGCAGCAGCTCGATCAGCCCCATACGGTCGAGACGCACGAGCAGTCTTGTCAACTGGACTTCCGAAAATCGGTAGTTCCTGAGAATTCGCTCGTACGTACTTCGGTTGAATACGCACACGGCGGTGAGCAGCAGCGCAGGGTCGCTCACCAACTGCCGCTCTTGTTCGGCTGTAAGGGACGAGACCCGCAGCCGGTTCTCCTCCGCCACGCGCGCCAGGTCCAGCAGGTCGATGCCGGCCAGGTCGCAGACCTCCTCAAGGCGCGCAAGCGAGAAACTCCCGGCCGAGAACAACCGCTTGACGCTGCTCAATGACAGACCGAGGTGCTCGGCCACCTGCCCGTAGGAGATTCGCCGTGCCTTGAGCGCTTCCTTCAGCGCCCTGACGATACGTTTCGACTGAACCATGAGGTATCACTATACGGTACCTTATCAGCCCATATTTTAGCACTATGATCAAAATGGTTGCACATGATGATCTCTTTCCCTATCCTGCGCCACACCGTTGGTAGGGGAGATCGGCCATGCGCCTGAACCGGCATTTGAGGACGCTGGGATTCGCCGCCGGCCTCGCGGGTTCCGCTGCGGCGGCTACGTCCCGGGAGGCCCAACCGCTCTTCGAAACCCACGAGGTCGCGACTCCGCCCGCGCTCCATCAGACCGTACTCGCCGGCTCTTTCGACGGTACCGGCCGCCCGCAGCTCGCGGTCGTCCGCGTGGACCCGGGGGGCGCACGCCATGTTCAGTTTCTCCTCTTCGACGGCAATGAGTGGGCGAGCACCGTCGAACAAGAGCTCGGACTGACCGTTCTGTTCGTGGACGTCGCCACGGTCGCCGGCCGCGATCGCCTGCTCATCTACCGGGGCTACGCCGGTGTCGGCTGGCTGGATCCGGTAACGGGGACCACGCATCCTGTGGTTGACGTCACAACCCGCTACCGCAGCTCCGAAAACGAAGGGATCCCGCATCTCGACATCGCTCGGGACCTCAACGGCGACGGCCACGACGATATTCTCCTCCCCGATCTCGATGGCTTTTGGGTGAGCATTCAATCGCCGCACGGGACGTTTGCCGCACGCCGCAAGCTGGGTCCCCCGGAGCCGTTCCTGGACGCGACCCTCGTTGAGTACCGGCAAACGTACCGTGAGATCGGGATCACCTCCCAGACCCTGCCGTGGTACCTCAGCCGGGTCCATCGAATGGACTACGAACGGGACGGGCGGGAGGACATCGCGTTTTGGAACGGCGATCACTTCCTTCTCTACAGGCAGAATGAAACGGGCGGTTTCGAGGACGCGCCGCGCACCTTTTCGGTGGATTTTTCGTTCGACTTCGACGCCGCTTACGGGTTGGCGTTCCAGTTCCCTGACGCGAGCCTCGCATCCATGCTCCTCGGACTCCGCCCCCGCACGGAACACACTGCCCTGTACGCGTTCCGCGACCTGAACGGCGACGGCGTCAGCGATGCCGTCACGCTGTCCGTCGCCGGCCGCAGCCCCTTCAGGATGCGCGGCCGGTACGATGTACGCTTCGGTCGCCCCGCACCGGGCGGCACATCGTTTCCGGGTTCCGCAGCCCCCTACGTGGAGGCGCCCGGGCGGTCCGGCGGGCTCCAGCCCTGGGGCTACGCCTCCCAGAGGTTCCTGGACCTCGACGGCGACGGCCTGACCGACATGGTCATGGGGTCGGTCAACACGAGACTGGGCGGGATGTTCCGGGCCACCGTCGGAAAGTCGATCGCAATGGATCTCGCGCTGCACACGCTCCGGAACGACGAGTACTCGCCCAAACCCGACTGGAACCGCAGGGTCAGGAGCCCGTTCTCCCCGCTTGACCGGCGAGGGCCGCTCTTTCCCACGGTGCTCGCGGGCGACATCGACGGGGACGGACGTGCGGACCTTCTGGTCGGTGAGCGCTGGAACGAACTGCGGGTGTTCCTCGGCACGCCGGGGACGCGGCCGCTGGCCGAGGGCCCCATCGCCGTGCCCGTCGCAATTCCGGCCGACGAACGCACCACCATGCTCACGGACCTGGACGGGAACGGCAAGGCAGATGTGGTTGTGCAGCACCCGGCCACGTCAGGCCCTGGTCGTCTGACACTCCTGATGGCACGCTGACGGCCTCGGCTGCCTCAAACGCCGGCCGGTTGAGCGCGAAACCGACAACCAGCCGGCGCACGGGCTTACGTCCGGGACCTGCCGGCCAGCCAGAGCCTCGTGGCCCGCCGGTAAGTTATCGGCGCGCCGTGGCAAGGCCGCTCGGGGAGCAACCAGGCTACCGCCCTTTCGCCCTCAACTGCTCCATGAGTCCATCCAGCGGCAGTGTCTCTACGCCATTGGGTTGGGGAAACGCGCGGGTGCCGCCGTATACGACGATCCGCCGCTGCGCTTCAATGTCGGCGCACGCCGTGTGAAAGCCCCTGGAGGGCGCCGGACGGGACGCCGAACGCTTGATCTCGACCGCCCAACGCCTGCCCGGATCGAAATCCAGCACGAGGTCAACCTCGGCGCCCCCCTGGGTTCGGTAAAAGAACGGCTGCACCCAGTCCGGGGCGGCGGCGAGCAGGTTCTCGATCGCGAAGCCCTCCCAACTGCCGCCCGCCACGGGATGGGCCAACACGTCCTCCAGCCGCCGCAAGCCGAGCAGGGCGTGGACAATGCCGCTGTCCCGCAGGTACAGGCGCGGCGAGCGGACCAGGCGCTTGCCCACATTTCCGGACCAGGGCGGCAAACGGCGCACCAGCAGCAGGTCCACCAGCAGATCGATGTAGCGGTTCAGCGTACGCACGTGGACGGCGAGGGAAGAGGCCAGTTGCGTGGCGTTCAGCGGAGCGCCCTGGTTGTGCGCCAACATGGTCCACAGACGCCGCAGGGTTTCGGCAGGCAGGCGGGAATCGAAAACGGGGATGTCCCGCTCCAGATAGGTGCGAATGAGGACGCGCCGCCAGACGAAGCTGGCCGCATCGCTGCCCGCCAGCCAGGCGCTTGGAAAGCCGCCACGCAGCCAAAGCCGGTCCACCTGCCCCTGCCCGGTCTCGCCGAGGTCCAGCGGCCCGAGTTCCCGATAGGCGATGCGTCCGGCCAGGGACTCCGCGCTCTGGCGCAACAGGTCCGGCGATGAGGAGCCGAGCAGCAGGAAGCGCCCGGCGCCCAGGCCAGCGCGCCGATATTGATCGATCAATCCGCGCAACGTCTGGAACAGGCCCGGCAGGCGCTGCACCTCGTCAAGGATGACGAGTTTGCCGGCATAGCCTGCGAGCAGCGGCCGCGGCTCGCTCAGCAGGGCAAGGTCTTCGGGATTCTCGAGATCGAGATAGACGGCATCGCGGCCGGCGGCGATACGATGGGCCAATGTGGTCTTCCCGACCTGGCGTGGACCCAGAAGCCCCACCGCCGACTGTTCCGCCAAGGCGGATACGATGTCTGACCGCAACCTGCGAGGGACGTATTTCATAGTTAATCAAGCATTATAGTGCTTGATTTTCAAGGATCAACCCTATGATCGCCGGATTACACCCATGGTCCACACACTCCACTTTTCATCTGGGGCTGATGGTTGTGCCAAATCTTCGGGAGGTTTCGCCATTCATGCAGCCGGTATTTTTCGGCCATCGCAAGGGAAGATCGAGGAAATGCCTGTGTCGACACACCTGCCGGCGTCGTGGGGCGACGAGCGCGCTTCGGAAACACTACAGGCTAGAGATCGAACCGGAGTGTCATGAACAACGCGTGGGTTTGTAGCTTGGCGGATGTCTCGTTGATCGGGACCTGGATTTGTCTGCGGGTCCCCTCTTCGCGGTATCGCACGATGGTGATATCGCCCGTGCGGGTCCGGATCGTCCCCGCATCGGTGTATCGGTAACCGAGGTCCAGTTGAAATCTTTCGCGGATCGGTATCGAAACCCCGCCCGTCAGCATCCAGCTGCGATTACGATGGCGTCCATCGGGTATGGCGGTGAAGGGGATTTCGCCGCCCGGACCCGAGCGAAGACTGCCGTGCGGATTTTCCGGGTCTGGAAACCGTTGAACATAGCCGCTCAATCGGTACGTCGTGACCCCCGCCCCGGCTCCGAGGAACGGCGATACCCTGCGGCTCGACGAGAGCTCCCAGTCGGGGAACTCGTAGAATCCGACCAGGAAGGCTTGTGAGAGGTCCAGTACCGCTTCGGACGGCTGATGTGCTCCCGCGTTTCGGTAGTTCGTGTTGCCTCGATAATTCAGGGCACCGGCAACGCCGAATTCCAACTGGGCTCGAAGTGCCGATCCCAGACGAACACCCGCTGCAACGTCAACGGTAAATCCAGCGTCGAAGGTTCCATCATCAAACGTATTTCCGCTCCCGTACAGCGCGGCGTGACCGGCGTCCGCGCCATCGACGAACCGGGCGCCGCTGGAGCGGACTGCGGCGATCCCCACTGTCACGTAGGGCTCGTATCCGGCCGTGTTGGCCCTGGATGCGGAGCCGGTAGATCCATCCGCAGCTGCCACGGGCGGGCCCGGGGCAAGCAGGCTGCAGGCCACCGCCACGAGAAACGGCGTTGCCGGTCGAGATCTTGTGCCGCCAATTTGTTGCAATGCCACCTTCAGCCCCATGATCGCTCGATAGCATCCATGGTCCACACACTCCACCGTCCATCTGGAGCGAATGGGTGTGCCAATTCTTCAGGATATATCGCTATTCCTGCGGCCGGAATTGTTCGGCCATCACAGCCTGAGATCAAGCGAATGCCTGTGTCGACAGCCCTTGCGGGCGTCGTGTGCGCGGCGCGGGGCCATGGATGGCCAGGAGCGCCGCGCGCCGATCT
>VYEH01000329.1:0-8768 GCA_009843005.1 Pseudomonadota bacterium
CTCGGCCAGCGCCCGGGTTTCGGAGACGATGCCGTCGATCTCGTCCTGTGCGGCCTGCGCCTGCTGAATCCGGAGACCCTCGGCTTCGATCAGCCGATCCACTCCCTGACCCACGGCCGTATTCGCCGCGAGAAACACGCCAAGCGTGCCCAACAGCAGCGCCGCGCTACGTTTCGCTCTCATGCCCACTCCTCAAATCCCTGGGATTCCTACAATGATCTTAGTTTGCTTTCGTGAACGTTATATTGTGCCGCAGACTCGGTATTTCGGGTATTTTTTCTGTCGAAATGCCACTTGTGCGGCTTTCGAGTACCAATACATCGCCTTCCGGTCGCGTGCCCGGTGCCGAAGGATAGCGTAAAAGCGCCGATTGTTGCCACAAAAGTTACCTTGATTTGAGGCCAAATCGGGTTGGCAACGCCGCCTCGACCAAACATATGCGTTATGGCGGTTAATTGTGGACCGGGAAATCAATTCCGGTGCGGCATCGGATTGACAATCCGCCGCCATTGCCGGATGATGCCCAAACTTGAACCTGAACCCTGACTGAGATGAACGAAACGCGCCAGGCCCTGCTCCTTCCCGTGCTGCTTTGCCGCTGCAGGTGCGGGTGTTTGGCGTAACGACGAAAAACTGAACAGGCCCCGCACCCGAAAGGTTGCGGGGTTTTTTTTATCCCGCGGATAGTTGAGGAATCTGAGAGGACGAAGCAATGCAACTGTTTGAAGAATCGGACGCCCATCCGGAAGCGCTCGGCGGTGAACGAATCGCCGTCCTGGGCTATGGCAGCCAGGGACGCGCCCATGCCCTGAACCTGCGGGATTCGGGCTATGAGGTGGCGGTGGGTTTGCGACCGGAGGGCAAGACCTGGGCCAGGGCGGAAAACGACGGGTTTGCGGTCCGGACCTTTGAACAGGCCACGGAAGGAGCCGGGCTCATCGCCTTCCTTACTCCCGACATGGTCCAGGCCAGGATTTACGAAAATATTCTGCCAAGGATCCGCGAGAACGCGACGATCCTCTTCGCACACGGTTTCAACATACATTACGCGCGCATCACGCCCCGTGAAGATCTGGACGTGGTCCTGATCGCCCCGAAGGGTCCCGGCGATCTGGTGAGGCGGCAATACGAGGCCGGCCGCGGCGTACCCTGCCTGATGGCGGTGCACCGGGACGTGACGGGGCGGGCCCAGGCACGAGCACTGGCCTACGCAAACGGCCTGGGCGGGACCCGGGGAGGCGTGCTGACGACGACTTTTGCCGAGGAAACCGAGACGGACCTGTTCGGCGAACAGGCCGTGCTGTGCGGCGGCCTGTCTGAACTCATCGTGCGCGGATTCGAGACGCTCGTTGAAGCCGGCTACCAACCCGAAGTCGCCTATTTCGAGTGCATGCACGAGGTCAAGCTCATCGTCGATCTGCTCCATGAGGGAGGATTGGCCAAGATGCACGAGTTCGTCAGCGAGACGGCCAAGTACGGCGACCTGACCAGCGGGCCGAAGGTTGTGGATGACCATACCCAGGAACGGATGCGCAGCGTGCTCGGCGAAATTCAGGACGGGACCTTCGCGCAGAATTGGGTTTCCGAGTACGAATCCGGACTGCCTGAGTACAACCGGCTGCTGCAGGAAGACCTGAACAGCCGCATCGAACAGGTCGGCGCCCAGTTGCGGGGGCGCATGGCCTGGCTCAAGGAATGAGGCCGGGACGGTAAGGGTCGGGCTGCGGTCCCGTCGACGAACCGGGAACCGCAACCGCCGGTCGCACGACCGCAACAGTGGAGCAAGGTAAAGTCTGTGAACCTCACAGAGGGAGGATGCAGGTGAACGCAATGGATGAAAATCGAGTCGTTATATTCGATACGACGTTGAGAGATGGCGAGCAGGCCCCGGGCTGCAGCATGACTCTCAATGAGAAACTTCGCGTTGCCTCCGCACTCCGGGATCTGCGCGTCGACGTGATCGAAGCCGGCTTTCCCGCTGCATCGCCGGGTGATTTCAAAGCCGTTCGGACCATCGCGAGAACCATCGAGGGTCCGGCCATCTGCGGTCTGGCGCGATGCAATCCGCAGGATATCAAGCGAGTGTGGGATGCGGTGAAGGATGCGGCCAGTCCGCGAATTCACGTTTTCGTGGCCACCAGCCGGATCCACCGTGAGCACAAGCTGCAAATGGCCAAGGCGGAAATATTGAAGAGCGCGGTGGAGTCAGTGTCGTATGCCAGGAGCTACTGCGACAACGTCGAGTTTTCTCCCGAGGATGCCTCGCGCACCGAACTGGAATACCTGGCGGAGGTAGTCGAGGCCGTCATCGAGGCCGGCGCCACCACGGTGAACATTCCCGACACCGTCGGGTATGCGGTACCCGGAGAATTCGCGGAAGTCTTCGAGTATCTCATCGCTCATGTCCGTGGGATCGAGAACATCCGCCTGAGCGCGCATTGTCACGACGACCTCGGCATGGCCGTCGCCAACAGTCTGGCCGCTGTGCGCGCAGGCGCCCGCCAGGTGGAGTGCACCATCAACGGCATCGGCGAGCGGGCCGGCAACTGTTCGCTGGAAGAGATCGTGATGGCGATCAAGACGCGCGAGAGCTACTTTGGTGTGACCACGGGCGTGGACACCACCCGGCTCTATCCGACGAGCCGAATCGTCGCCAATGTCACGGGCATGCATACGCCGCGCAACAAGGCCATCGTCGGCGAGAACGCCTTCGCCCACGAGGCCGGCATCCACCAGCACGGCATGCTGCGGCACCGGGCCACCTACGAAATCATGCAGCCCGAAGCCGTCGGACTGTCCCGCTCCAATCTGGTGCTGGGCAAGCACAGCGGCCGCCACGCGTTCCGCGACCGGGTGGAGCAATTGGGGTTTCACCTGGACGATATCGAACTGAATCGTTGTTTCGAAAAGTTCAAGCGCCTTGCGGACCGCAAGAAACACATGTATGACCGGGACATCGAAGCGATCATCATGAACGTCGACGTCGGCAAGGCGGGGCCGTGGGTGATCGATGAACTCCAGATCACGGCCGGAACCGGTACCGTGGCTGCCGCCGCGTTGAGCCTGTCCCACCGGGATGGCCGCCGGATTCGCAAGGCAGCCAAGGGAGACGGACCCGTCGCGGCCGCGTTCGGAGCGCTGGAAGCGGCGACGGGGGTCGAGCTTGAGTTGAAGAACTTCGAAGTGCGGGGCGTCACCACCGGCGACGATGCGCAGGGTGAGGTCACGGTGACCGTGGAATATAATCAGCAGAGTTTTCGCGGTCATGCCGTCAGTACGGACATCGTGGAGTCCGCAGCGATCGCCTACCTGGAGGTGATCAACCGCATACTGCGGCGCCGGGACACCGACGACCAACGGCCCCGAAGCGCGATCGGTTTTGGCCAGCCCTGATCCAGCGAGGAAGTCACCCATGCCCATGCAGCCGAGCAAGTACATCTGGCAGGACGGCCGGATGGTCCGCTGGGAGGACGCAACGGTCCACGTGCTGACCCATGCGCTGCACTACGGCTCGTCGGTCTTTGAGGGCATCAGGGTCTATCGGGGTCCCAACGGGCCCGTAGGGCTGAGGCTTACCGACCATATCAGCCGGATGTACGACTCGGCGAAGATCTACTATCTGGAAATCCCCCACGAGCTTGAGGAACTGGTTGCGGCATGCAAGGACGTGGTGCTCCGCAATGGTCTCCACAACGGCGCCTACGTACGTCCGCTGGCCTTCCGGGGCTACGGTGAAATGGGGGTTGCCGGCGATCCGGATGCGCCTGCCCAGTGCATCATCGCGGCTTGGGAGTGGGGTTCGTACCTTGGCGAGGACGGTCTCGACAGCGGCGTAGACGTCTGCATTTCTTCCTGGCAGCGGGCAAGCCCCAACACCATACCCACCATGGCCAAGGCGGGTGGCAACTACCTGTCCAGCATCCTGGTCACCCTGGAAGCGCGCCGCCTCGGGTTTGCCGAGGGCATCGCACTCAGCAGCGAGGGCTTTGTCAGCGAGGGCGCGGGCGAGAATCTCTTTCTCGTGAGCAAGGGCAATCTGTACACGCCCCCCCTGTCGGCCTCCATTCTCGGCGGCCTGACACGCGACCTCGTCATGCGGCTCGCGGAGTCCGTCGGCATGAGCGTCATAGAGCAGAATATCCCCAGGGAGATGCTGTATATCGCCGACGAATTGTTCCTCACCGGTACGGCTGCGGAAATTACACCGGTCCGTTCAGTGGATCGAATTACCATCGGCGACGGTCGCAAAGGTCCCGTCACCGCCAGACTTCAGGAGCGTTTCTTCGGCCTGTTCGACGGGTCCACACCCGATGAGTGGGGCTGGCTGGAGCCGATCGAGCGCGAAGAAGTTCGGCGCATGGATCGCCCTCAGATCGCTGTTTGACGCCATCGGCTCGCTATCAGAAGACTGCAGATCGCCGTTTAAAGAGGAAAGCATGTCCGCCAAGTCATTGTTCGAAAAGGTCTGGGACCGGCATATCGTTGTGCCGGAGTCAGCGGAGACGCCGGCGATCCTGTACATCGACCTGCATCTAGTGCATGAAGTGACCAGTCCCCAGGCGTTCAGCCTGCTCCGGGATGCCGGTCTGAAGGTTCGTCGGCCGGACCTCACGCTGTCCACCATGGACCACTCCACTCCCACCATCTCCGTCGGATCGCTGCAGGAACTCAAGGTGGTCAGCGAGCCGGCCGCGTTCCAGCAGATTCAGCAGATGGAACGCAACTGCGAAGATTTCGGCCTCGAGCTTCGCGGCATGGACAGCGACGAGCGCGGGATCGTCCACGTCATCGGCCCGGAATTGGGCGCCACGCAGCCCGGCAAGACGATTGTCTGCGGGGACTCCCACACCAGTACACACGGAGCGCTGGGCGCGCTGGCCTTCGGTATCGGAACCACCGAGGTGGCCCATGTCCTCGCAACCCAGTGCCTGCTTCAGCGCAAGCCCAGGACCTTTGCCGTCAATCTCCAGGGCAGACTGCCGGCGGGCGTGACGGCCAAGGACATCATTCTCGCCATCATCGGAAAGATCGGCGTGGACGGCGGAACCGGCCACGCGATCGAGTACCGGGGGTCCGCGGTGGTTTCGCTGTCCATCGAAGAACGCATGACCATCTGCAACATGGCGATCGAGGGTGGCGCCAGAACCGGTATGTTCGCGCCGGACGACGCGACCTACGAATACCTGGCGGGCCGCCCGCTTGCGCCGCAGGGCGCGGCCTGGGACGAGGCGCTGAGCCGGTGGCAGACGCTGCCCAGCGACGACGACGCGCAATTCGACAAGGAAGTGTCCATCGACGTTTCTGCCCTCAAGCCCATGGTCACGTTCGGCACGAATCCGGGCATGGTGATACCGGTGGACGATGTCATCCCCTCCCCCACCCTCTCCGACCCCGGCTTTGCCAAGGCACTGGACTACATGGCGCTGGAGCCCGGCCGTCCCCTGGCGGGTACGCCCGTCGACGTGGTTTTCATTGGCAGTTGCACCAATTCCCGAATGAGCGATCTGAGGGCCGCCGCCCGGGTCATGGCCGGGCGGCAGGTAGCCGACGGCGTCCAAATGCTGGTCGTGCCTGGTTCCGCCAGGGTCAAACGCGAGGCGGAGGCCGAGGGCCTTCCCGAGGTCTTCGAGGCGGCCGGAGCCCAGTGGCGCGAACCCGGCTGTTCCATGTGCCTGGCCATGAACGGCGACTACGTGCCGGCCGGCAAGCTCGCCGTCAGCACCAGCAATCGAAACTTCGAGGGCCGCCAGGGCAAGGGCGCCCGGACCGTGCTCGCCAGTCCTCTCACTGCGGCAGCCTCCGCGGTCAGCGGCACGATCAGCGATCCGCGGCCATTGATCGGATAGCGGCATGGAACCCATTACCGAAATCAGGTCACGCACGGCCGTACTGCCGTTGGACGACGTCGATACGGACCAGATCATTCCAGCGCGATTCCTCAGGACCACCGTACGTGAAGGGCTCGGCGAGAACCTCTTTGCGGACTGGCGCTACAACAGTGACGGAGAGAAAAACGCGAGCTTTGTCCTGAATCGGCCCGAGGCTCAGGGTGCGCAAATTTTGGTCGCCGGGCGCAATTTCGGTTGCGGTTCCTCCAGGGAACACGCGCCCTGGGCGTTGCTTGACTTTGGATTCCGCGCCGTCATCAGCACAGAGATCGCGGACATCTTTCGCAACAATTCCCTCAAGAACGGCTTTCTTCCGGTGGTTGTCGATGCTGGAATTCATGGCTGGCTGCTGGAGAATCCGGGCGTCGAACTGACGCTGGACGTGGAATCCCGGGCCGCGTCGCTTCCCGCCGGGCGCGTCACGGAGTATCCACTGGAAAGCTTTTCCCGGTATTGCATCCTTAACGGCGTCGACCAGCTCGGCTTCCTGCTGAACCACGCCGGGGACATTTCGCGGTTCGAGAGCCGCGCCGGCGTTTGATGTTTTCGGTCGTCGCGCTTCCGGGCGACGGAATCGGGCCGGAGGTTACCTCTCAGGCTACCCGTGTGCTGACTGCCGTAGCGTGTGAGCTCGATCTGGACCTCGCGATCCGGGAGGCATTGATCGGCGGAGCTGCCCTGGACCAGGCCGGGACCCCGTTGCCCGACGAGACCCTGGAGTGCTGCAGGAAAGCGGACGCCATCCTGCTGGGCGCGGTCGGAGGCGATAAGTGGTCCGGGGTCGAGGTTGCACTGCGGCCCGAACAGGGCCTTCTCGGATTGCGCAAGGCGCTGGGACTCTATGCCAATCTGCGCCCGGTAACCGTGGAAGCGGCCCTCGCCGACGCGTCACCGTTGCGGGCGGAACGCCTGGAGGGCGTCGACGTCATGGTGGTTCGCGAACTCACGGGAGGCATCTACTTCGGCACTCGGGGCCGAACGTCCACGGATGCATTTGACACCTGCGCGTATTCCGTCGGCGAAATACGACGAATCGCCCGTCTCGCCGGCAAACTCGCACGAACGAGACGAGGCAGGGTGACCTCCGTCGACAAGGCAAACGTTCTGGATACCTCGCGGCTGTGGAGAGAGACGGTCTCCGGCATCTTCGCCGACGAGTTTCCCGATATCGAACTCGAACACGTCTATGTCGACGCAGCCGCCATGTTCCTGTTGAGCCGGCCCGCAACGTTCGACGTCATCCTGACGGACAACATGTTCGGGGATATTCTGAGCGACGAGGCTTCCATGCTCGCCGGCTCTCTCGGGCTCCTGCCGTCGGCCTCGTTAAGCGATGGCGGTCCTGGCCTTTACGAGCCCATTCACGGCTCCGCGCCGGACATCGCCGGAAAGGGGATCGCAAATCCATGCGGAGCCATTCTCAGCGTCGCCATGCTGCTGCGCCATTCCATGAACCGGGATGCAGCCGCGAAAACCGTGGAAGCCGCCGTCAGCGAAACGCTTCGAGCCGGGTTACGCACACCCGATCTGGCTTATGGCGATCAGGGATACCAGACGGTTGGAACCGAGGCGTTCGGAGACGCGGTGATCGACCGCCTGGAGGTCGCAGGGAACTGAATTTCCAACCTCCCGCCCATCAATCCGGATATCTCCAGTCGAGCGCGTTTACGGGATCGCAGTGGTAGTCGACGATTTCAAGGTCAGGTGCGTATCGGTAGGTAACCATGCGAGTCAGCGGTTCCTCCCAGTAGACGGGATCCTCAAGCGTGTAATCGATGGTCAGTTCGTTGCCGGTACGGGAAATACGCTCAACGATTCGCGTGGCGCCGCCACCGGAAATCGGATGCCCGTCCCAGGTCAGTAACACGGGCAACAGATGCGTGGTCTCGACGACCAGCGTGTCCTCATCCCAGTGTCCGATGGAGTAGCCCATTCGAGTCCCGATGGTATCCGGCCCCGGCCTGCGTCCATCGGTATATATGCGGCGCACGTTATGCCAGGTTTCATAGATCAGCACAACCTGATGTTCCTGCTCGATGATCTCCAGTCCCGCGGGTTGATCGGCAGCGCGAGGGAAACCGGGCGCCACGCATCGCCGAGTCGGGTCTTCCTCGACTTCGAAGGCCGCCATGGCTTCACGGGCCGCGTCCGTGGGCCGCTGGTTTTGCCAATCCGGGCCGTCGCTTTCCACCCCGTTTCCTTCCCGCCGCCAATCGGGATCCGCCGCTTCGGTTTCGCGCAGAGCCACGAAAAGCGGGGTGTTGTGGCGGGCGTCCCGGCGAACCTGAGCGACCCTTCCATCGGCGAAAGCCACGGTCTGCAGCTTGATCCGCCTCGGTACAGTGCGGTGGAAGTAGCCTTCGATCCTGACAGTTTCGCCCGGACTCAGGAAATCCGCGTATACGCCGCTGCGGCGTAGAATATTGGGGCTCTCCGTCTCGACCTCCCAAGCCACGATCCGGCCGGATTCATCGAGCGCGCGGACGGCGATCAGCGCGTGAGGATTGACGTACCGAAACGTCTCCACAACGGCTTCCTCCAGCGTGATGGTATCCGCCTGATTGAAGGGACCGGGCCCATGGTGCGCCGGCACGGGCAGCGACGCCGTCATGGCCAGGAAAACCGCCGCGGCGCCTCGCACGGTCTTGAGGCAGGACAGTTCGTGAAGGAAGGAAAACATCGACGCCATTGTATATCCTTGAATATCCCTCGAAAGCCCTGGCGCGAAAGGATATCGATTACATGACAAGATGTGCGCGCTTTACCAGACGACAACTTCTTGAAGCCGGAGTTGCAATCGGCGCAGCGGGGCCGTGGGCCATGGCGCGGCCGCAATCCGGCGCGGACGGCACATTGGACGACCTGGTGGAATTGCACCGT
>VYEH01000329.1:8778-11570 GCA_009843005.1 Pseudomonadota bacterium
GTCTGGTGGCGGCTAACCAGGTACTGGCGAACGAAGGCGTGGTGGATGCTTTTGGGCACGCGAGCGTCCGTCACCCGCAGTTTGCGGACCGCTACGTCATGTCGCGGTCACGAAGCCCTGCGCTGGTGGAATTCTCCGATCTCATGGAGTTCGATCTGCAAACGGGGGACCCGCTGGACGCCAGGGGACGACGAGCCTATGGCGAACGCATGATCCACGGCGCCGTCTACGAAGCGAGGCCGGAGATCAACGCGGTAGTCCATCACCATGCCTACGATGTTCTGCCCTTCAGCGTAACCTCCACGCCGTTGCGTCCTGTCATTCACACGGCTTCGGTGATCGGAGCGGAAGTACCGGTGTGGGATATTGCCGAGAATTTCGGCGCAACCGACATGCTGGTCCGCACCATGGAAATGGGTCGCGACCTGGCGCGCACTCTGGGGCGGAACCGATGCCTGCTGATGCGCGGGCATGGCGCCGTGGTGACAGGCGAGAGTCTGCAGGAAGCGGTCGTTACCGCCATCTACCTGCAGGTCAACGCCCGGGTTCAGTTGCAGGCACAGTCGTTGGGCGAGCCGCGAGCGTTGTCGGAAGATGAAATCCCTCTTTCAAGGGGCGCCCAGCTCTCGCCGCTGGCGATGGAACGAGTCTGGGAATATCTCTGCCTGCGCGCCGGCGTCGATCCAGTTTGATCCATCTGCCGGCGCCTCCCGGCGTCGCGAAGTGTGATCGGAAAAAATTCATTGGACAGGTATTCCGTTCTGTATTAATGTAATATCATGTTAATACATTAACTGATTAGCACATCATGAAAGCCCAGCGAAAGATGAACCCAAGGCAGGAAGCCCGGGCCCGCACCGGCCTGTTTCGAGCAATCCTGGCGCTACGGACGGAACGGGAGTGTGAGCAGTTCTTTTCCGACCTCTGTACGCCGGCGGAACTGGAGGCACTGGTCGATCGGTGGACGGTGGTCGCCCACCTGGATGACGGCCTGCCCTATCGCAAGATCCACGAACTGACCGGCGTTTCGGTTACCACTATTGGCCGCGTGGCGCGCTTTCTCACTGCCGGCAATGACGGCTACCGGATCGCCCTGAAGAGACTGCGCCCACTCTGACACAAGATTCCAGGTGCCGCTGGCACCGCATACCCAAGCCGCCCCCGCGGGTTGATGTGAAACGCAAGGCTGGAAACCCAGGCAATGGAACAACCTCGAATCAAGATCGCCGTGCAGAAATCCGGCCGGCTGACGGACCACTCCATGGAGTTGCTGACCCGTTGTGGCTTGAGCTACTCCCGGGGTCGGGACCAGTTGATCTGCTATGGCGAAAACATGCCGATGGACGTGCTCCTGGTACGGGACGACGATATCCCCGGCCTTGTACAGGAAGACGTCTGCGACCTGGGCATTGTCGGCATGAACGTGCTCGAAGAGGCCAGGCTGGATTTGCAGAGCCAGGGAGTTAACAATCTTTTCAACCAGATCCGCCTGCTCGACTTCGGTCATTGCAGGCTGTCCTTCGGCGTTCCCGTGGATGAGGCCTACGAAGGGCCACAGTCGTTGACCGGCAAGCGGATTGCCACGAGCTATCCGCGCATCGTCGGCAAGTATCTTGAGCGTCACGGAGTTCCGGGAACCGTGGTGACATTCTCGGGCGCCGTCGAACTCGCTCCCCGGCTGGGAAAGGCAGACCTGATCTGCGACCTGGTATCCACGGGCGCCACGCTCAAGGCACACAGCCTCTACGAGGCCGACACCGTCCTCGAGAGCCGTGCCGCGATCATTCAGACACCCTTGGACGTGTGCCCGGAGAAAGAAGCGTGGATTCAAAGGCTTCTGCAGCGGATTGGCGGTGTACTCCAGGTACGCGAGAGCAAGTACATCATGCTCCACGCACCGCGGAACGCATTGGGCGAGGTTCGGGAACTGTTGCCGGGCAGCGAGGCGCCCACCATCATCCCCCTGGAGGGCCGCGATGACAAGGTGGCTGTCCATGCGGTCTGCCGGGAGAACATCTTCTGGGAAACACTGGAGGATCTCAAAGAGGCCGGGGCCAGTGCCATCCTCGTCATTCCGGTGGAAAAGATGCTGGCCTGACACCCATGAAGCGAACCATCTGGCAAGACCTCACTCCTGCGGAACAGGACGCACTGTTGCGGCGGCCTGCGCTCGCCGCGGATGAATGTCTGCGGCGGGACGTGGCAGACATCCTGAGTCAGGTTCAGGATGACGGGGATGCCGCACTCATCCGGCTGGCCCGGGAACTCGATGGTGTTGAAGTTTCGGACCTGCTGGTATCGCCAGGGGAGTTCGAAGAGGCTGAGTCCTCGTTGCGATCGGAGGAACGATCGGCCATCCGAATGGCTGCAGCGAATATTTCAGCCTTTCATCGCGCGCAGCTACCCCAGCCGTTGTCGGTCGAGACCACACCGGGCGTCGTTTGCGAACGGCTGGTTCGCCCCATCGCAAGCGTCGGGCTGTATGTTCCTGCCGGCAGCGCTCCCCTGCCCTCTACCGCACTCATGCTCGGAATTCCGGCGAGCCTGGCGGGATGCCCCACACAGGTCCTGTGCAGCCCGCCCCGTACCGATGGCCGTGTGGACCCGGCAGTGCTTTACGCCGCCAGCGTTTGCGGCATTTCCACCGTGGTGCGTGCCGGCGGCGCTCAAGCCATTGGCGCCATGGCCTACGGTACGGAAACCGTACCCCGGGTCGACAAACTCTTCGGGCGGGGCAATGCCTGGGGGTCGGTAGCCAAGGAGAAGTTCGCCGCGGTCCCACGGGGAGCGGC
>VYEH01000329.1:11611-11883 GCA_009843005.1 Pseudomonadota bacterium
TTTGCCGGCGGGGCCGTCGGAATTGCTGGTCATCGCGGACGAAAGTGCCGAACCCGCTTTCGTGGCGGCGGACCTGTTGTCCCAGGCGGAACACGGCATCGATTCCCAGGTCATCCTGTTGACCCCCAGCGAACGGCTTCTCGCCCGGGTGCTGTCGGAGATCGACTCGCAGACGAAGCTGCTCAGCCGGCGCAACATCGTGCGTCAGTCGTTGGTGCATTCCCGGGCCATCCTGGTTCGCGACCTCCCGACGGCCATTACAGTCTCGAATC
>VYEH01000100.1 GCA_009843005.1 Pseudomonadota bacterium
CAGGATTTCAGACACGCCGAACAGGCCGAACAGCACGGGGATGAAGCCGATGCCGTCGTCCAGGTAGAAGGATCCGAACGTGAGCCGGGAGACGCCGTGAATCGCGTCCAGACCGACGAACGACACCAGCAGCCCGATCCACCCCGAGATCCACCCCTTGATGGGCGCCTCCCTGGAGGACATGGAACCGCAGATGGCGATACCCCAGAGCGACAGCAGGAACATCTCCCAGGATCGAAACTGCAGCGCCATGAAAAGTATGGCGGGGATCAGGGCAATCAATAGCACGATACCCACCCAGTTTCCCACGAAGGAAGCCGAAATCGCCGTCCCCAGCGCCAGTCCGCCTTCGCCGCGCCGGGCGAGCCTGTAGCCCTCGATCATGGTCGGCACCGCGTCCGGCGTGCCGGGGATATTCACCAGGACCGCCGATATCGCGCCCCCGAAGACGCTGCCGGTGTAGACACCCAAAATAAACATGATCGCGGTGTACTGGGACATCCCCACCGTGAGCCCGATAAGGAGCGTCATGGCCATGGTGGTGGACAGCCCGGGCATGGCGCCCCAGAGAATGCCCAGCGTGACGCCCGCAAGGCACGCCGCCCAGAGCCAGGGGTCGAACGCGATCAGGACAAGCTGGTCCTGGATCTGTGCCAGTGCCTCCACGGCGGCGTCAGTAACCCGCAGGCATCGGAATGCCGAATCCGTAGCGGAATATCGACGCCAGAATTTCCACCGAGACCAGCGCCACGATCAGGCAGCGGGCCGGATGCGCCTGCCAGAAGAGCCTGAGGATCCAGGCGACCATGACCACCGAGATCACTTCGTAGCTGCTGATCCTGGCGGTGATGAAACCCAGCGGCAGGCTGAATTCGAAGTTGATCAGGCCGACGAGCAGGACATAGGCAGTTACCAAGGCCATGAGCAGGGCCGTGCGACGCGCTTCCCCGCCCGCGCCGCCAGTCGTACCGGCCCATCGTAACGCCACGCTACGACAGATATCCCTGAGCCGACGGAACGCTCGACCCCATCGTAGCGCCCGGCGCCAGCCGAACGCACGGACCCATCGTAGCAACCTGAGCCAGCTTGGCGCCTTTATCTTCGCCCCGGCCCGAATCGCGCGCCACCCGAGCGCCGCAGCCATGGCGAAGAGCGTCGCGCCGACGATAGACGGAAACAGGCCGGGCGCTGTGTAAATCGATCCGGGCACATCGAGCCGGAGGGAGAAAACAACAGTGAGTGCTGCGAATAGCCCGATAACGACTGCAGCGGCGAGGTCCGCACTTGCCTCCGCCGCCGACGCGCGCCGACCCCCGCCGCCTGACCTCAACCGAGTCTACCCGCCATCGTGGATGGGCAGAACGCTATACCCCGGCGGCGGCCACCACTGGTCGAATTCCTCGGGCAGCGGCAGGCCCAGTTCCTCTGCTGTCCGCGCGCCCGGGATCATGAGCTCCTCGAATACGCTGGCAGAAATCGTCTCAACCTGCGCGGCGCGACGGTCGGCTTCAGGACCGATCAGCAAGTCCACGGCAAAGTGGCGCTCGGCAACCTGAGTCCGAAATGCTTCGGACTCCGTCGCCGCGACGAACGCTGCTTCCACCTGGCGAATGATCTCCGGCGGCGTGTCGCGGCGAATCCCGAGGTTATACGCGCCGCTCGGAGGTAGTTGATCCCGAATACCCGGAATGTAATTGACCAGCGACGGCATGACCCGGCCGCTGGGCGTCACGATGTCCTCGAGGCTCGTCTGCTGCAGCGGGATAAGCTGGCCCGCATCCACGTATTGGATGTGCTCGTGTACCCCACCGCCGGTGATGTCCACTTCCCCGTTGAGCCCTGCCAGCGTCGCCAATTGTCCGCTGTTGTAGGGGACGTACCGCAGCTCGATACCCGCCGCCTGTGCCACGACCGCAGCGAATTCGTGCCATTGCCCTCCGGTACCGGACGTGGAAATCGTCAGCGTACCGGGGTTGGCCCTCGCCTCCTCAACAACGTCAGCGAATGTCCTGAAGGGTGAATCCGGCCGCACCGACCAGCTTGCCGACCCCGACGCCGCGCGCATGTAGTACCAGTCCCGCCAGGACACGGAATCGCCGCCGCCGCTGATGCGCGAATACTTGTTGAAGTTCGATGCGCCAAGCATCGTATAGCCGTCAGCGGGCCGATTCAGCACGTAGCGCGTTGCCACCGCTCCAGCCGCGCCGGGACGGTTGACCACATTGATCCGCCAGCCGGTGGCGCTGGCCATTTCGGCCGCCAACGCCCGGAGCATCGTATCGGTGCCGCCGCCGGGCGAATACATCACGACAAGCGTGATGGGGCGCTCGGGCCAATCCGCGAACGCGGGGGTGACCGGTCCGGCAGCAAGCGCCAGCACCAACAAGGACCGGGCCAATGCCGATCCAACCGCGCCAAGCCGGGCGTCAGCGAAGTGCGGGGATTTCAGTAGCGAGCGGATTCGAAGCCGCAATCCAGTACCCTCATGTCAAAGTAATTCAATACTGTCTGAGGTTCGATTCTTGCAAGACACCTCCCTGCGCGCAACATGCGGGAGCTTGAAATTGTTTTGATCATAATGATTAATAAGTTCATAATGACTCACTCGAAGCGATGACGAGGATTCCGATGACGACCAACGCCATTCCTGCCGCACAAGCCAAGACGAACTTCGGCGCACTGCTCGAGAAGGTACAGCGCGAGCCGCTCACAATCTCGAAGAAAGGCCGGCTGGTCGCCGTCCTGATGTCAATGGATGAGTTCGAGACTCATCAACGACTCAAGCTTGAGCAACTCCGCCGCGAAGTGCAGGCAGGGCTTGCGGACCTGAAAGCCGGCAACGTTATCGACGGGGCTGAAGCCTTCAGAGCCATCGATCGAGAACTCGGAGACTGATGCCTCGCTACGACGTTACGCATCGAGCGCTGACCGACCTGCGCGATATCGCCCGCTATACCAGGGAAACGTGGGGCCAGAAGCAGGCGCGACTCTACCTGGAAGAGCTTGAACTCGGTATACAGAAGCTTGCTCTGTCGCCCGGCCTGGGTCGTGTGCGAGAGGAAGTGGCGCTCTCCGTGCGTTCGTTTCCAATCGCTCGACATGTTGCCTTTTACGCGGAGAGCGAAGGCGGAATCACGGTGCTCCGCGTGCTTCACCCGAGCATGGACGTTGGCCAGGCTTTTCCGGACAAGGAATAGCTCGGCCGGGGCCGCATTACAACTTGTTATCGGACGCGGGTGGACACTTTGCCCTATGCTAGAATCCGTCGCCGATTGACACGGGTGAGGCGCTGGCCTCACCTTGTTTTTCTGGCCCACCATTTCGCACGAACACAAACGCAGAGGATCGAGCATGGCGAATTTCGGCACGGTTGGATTGGACTGGCAGCAGCGGGTCAATTGGGAGCGGCTGCGAACGTACCGGCTGGAACGCGCCAGGGAGCGCATGAAGGCCCACGGGCTCAGCGCGCTGGTGCTGATGTACGACGAGAACGTGCGCTACATCACCGGCACCCTGACGCCGGGCTGGAACCGGCTCAAGCCCGGGCTGCGCTACGCCATGCTCTGCGGAGACGATCCGCCGGTGCTGTTCGAGCAGGGCGACATCGGCTTCCAGATCGAGCGGCATTCGCCGTGGATTCCGAAGCAGAACGTCCGCCACTCCTATGCGTGGATCAAGGGCGCGGCGGGTCCCGCCTCCCAGCAGCAGGTCAAGAAGTTCACCAACGCCGTGCTGCAGGAGATGAAGAAGAGCAACGTCGCCGGCGAGAAGGTGGGCATCGACTTCGTCGACATCAACCTTATCGGCGCGTTCAAGGACGCCGGCATCGACTGGACCGACGGCATGACGCCGATGATGGAAGCCCGCGCGGTGAAGAACGAGGACGAGCAGGAGTGCCTGAGAATCGTCGGCGCCATCGGCGACGGCGCCCACTGGGAAACCATGAAGTTCCTCAAGCCCGGCATCACCGAGAACCAGGTCACCGCCCACATCATGGAGTACCTGTACTCGATTCCCGGGATGGAAGACGTGGAGGATGTCATCGTCTCCTCCGGACCCAACACCTGGCCCAATTGGCGCAACTTCTCCGACCGGATCATCAAGCCTGGCGACATCGTCTTCATGGACCTCGCCGCGCTGACCTGGAACGGCTACAAGTCCTGCTACTACCGCACCTACTGCGTCGGCAAGGAACCGACCCAGCAGCAGAAGGACATCTACGCCACGGCGCTGAAGTGGCTGTACGACTCCATCCACGCGGTCAAGGCGGGCACGAACACGCGGGAAATCGCCAAATGCTGGCCATCGGCGAAGGAAGCGTGGGGCTACGAGGAAGAAGATCAGGCGGCCGCCAACCTGTGGGGCCACGGCCTGGGGCTCGCCCAGTACGACCCGCCGGTGATCTCCCGGATCTGGTCGCTGGATCATCCCATCGAGATCAAGCCCGGCATGGTGTTCGCGCTGGAGACGCAGCACGGCATTCCGTTCCAGTGGGGCGTGCGCATCGAGGAGATGCTCATCGTCCACGACGATCACACCGAGCTGATTTCCAACTTCCCGGTGGAGCAGATCACCGTGGTGGATCCGCTGCCGGGATACTCCAGCTTCCAGTAGAGCGGTTCCATGGCCGGGATCGTCGTTCCGCTGAGCGAGGCCGAAGCAGCGGATTCCGCCCGCTTCGGCCCCAAGGCGGCGAACCTGGCGGCCCTCACCCATGCGGGGCTTCCCACGCCCGGAGGCTTCGGCGTCGACGCGGAAGCCTATCGATTGCAGATGCGCGCGCTCGGATTGTAATCCACTGCGCGACTGGTCTTCGGCGGACAGGACTTGGTCGCCAGGCGCAGCGCCCTGAAAATCAAGCTCGATCTGCTGCAGAGTCCGGTTGACGAGGAGATTGCGAAGCCGCTGGAGCAGGCATGGAGCGCAGTCACTTCCACGTCTGATTCCGACGTCGGGCGGACCAGGGGTTCGCTCGGGGTGGTCCGCTCCTCAGCGCTGGTCGAGGACCGTGCCGGTTCGAGCTTCGCCGGGCAGTTCGAAAGCTTCCTCGGGCTTGAGAATCAAATCGACTACTTCACGGCGATCCGTTCCTGCTGGGCCGCATTGTGGGCGACTCGCGCACTCCGATACATGGCCACCCATGACCTTGACCCGGCCGACACGGCCATGGGCCTGATCGTCCAACCGCTCGTCGAGGCGAAAATCTCGGGCGGCGGGCTCAGCCGGACAGCCGACGGCAACATGCTCGTCAGCGCCACCTGGGGTCTGGGCTCGGCCATCGCGCAGGGTGAAGTGGTGCCCGACCGGTATCGGCTCAGCCGAAACGGAGATTTGCTCGAGGTCGCCGCGGGCCGCAAGTTCCACGCCGTCGGCTGCGCCCACGGGACAACCTCCGTGGCGCGCGCCGAAGCGCAGGAACCCTGCCTTGGCGCCGAGCAGGTTCGGGAGTTGGGCGACCATCTTCGCGCCGCCGAAGAGGTGGTCCAGGGTCCCGCGGAAATCGAATGGTGCCTGGACGATGACGGCATCAAACTGCTGCAAGCCCGGCCGCTGCATGTGGAATCCGCCGTCTCCGCCGACGAGGTCTGGGAACAGCACCCCCGCCTGCGCGGCCACCCGGCCGGTGTCGGCTGGGGTACCGGACGGGCCTGCGTCGTCAACTGCGAGTGCGAACTGTCCCGTGTGAATCCGGGCGATATCCTAATCACGCAGGTGGCCGGTCCGGCGCTGGCCGGCGTACTGCCCCGGGTCGCCGGCGTGGTGGCAGAACTGGGCGGTAGCACATCGCACCTGGCATCGCTGGCGCGGGAGCGGGGTGTGCCGATGGTGCTTGGCGTTCTCGATGCCACGGGCGAGATACCGGAAGGCTCCACCGTGGCCGTGGACGGTGTTGCGGGAATCGTGCGCTGGATGGACTGACCGCACCGCTTAAGGAATATCCGATATGCAGATGAAGGCTAAAGTCGTCCTGACCGACTACGTTTGGGAGTCGCTCGACATCGAGCACGCAATCCTGGACGGGTTGGCCGATCTGGTCCCGATCCAGGAAACGGATCCCGATGCCTTCTTTCCGGAGGCTGCAGACTGCGATGCCCTGCTCAACACCTACGGCGGACCGATCACCGCAGATGTCATGGCGCGGATGCCGCGATGCAAGATTATCGCCCGCTACGGAATCGGCGTGGACACCATCGATCTGGACGCCGCCACGAAAGCGGGCATCATCGTGACCAACAACCCGACGTATTGCATAGAGGAAGTGGCCGAACACACCCTGGCGATGATGCTGAGCGCCGCCAGGAAAATCACTTTTTACGACCGCCAGGTTCGCGGCGGCGGCTGGGCGGTGCCGCCCGGCAAGCCGATGTTTCGGGTTGCCGGTTCCACGTGCGGCCTGATCGGCTACGGCAACATCGCCCGGCGCGTGGCGACGGTGGCTGCGGCGCTCGACATGCGCGTACTTTATTTCGACCCGTTCGTGGAACAGGGCCAATTCGATGCGCCCGGGCAGAAAGCCGAGCTGTCCGAGGTTCTGGAGCAAGCGGATTACCTGTGCATACATGCGCCTTTGACCCCGCAGACCCGGGGCATGCTAAACACCGAGACCTTTTCGCAGATGAAGCCAACTGCCGTGCTCATCAACTGCTCGCGCGGACCGATCATCGACACCGCGGACTTGATCGAGGCACTCGATGCTGGACAAATTGCGGGCTGCGCCCTGGATACGACCGATCCGGAACCGCTGCCCGATGACCACACCCTGCGCACGCGCGAGAATGTGATCATCAATCCCCACGCGGCCTGGTACAGCGAAGGGGCCATGGAGGGGTTGCAGAGGGGTGCGCCAAGCGAGGTTCGCCGGGTACTGGAGGGCCGCTGGCCCGTCAATGTCGTCAATCGTGCAGTCAAGGGCCAGAACCGCGCAGGGCTCTGACCGGCGCCGACGTAGTCAGATCGTCCGGTCGATCCGAAGCAGGCGAATCAGGTTGCCGCCGAGGATGGCCTCTTTCTCCGCGTTGTTGAGATGCGGAGATTCGATGATCAGGTGCATTGTGTCCGGCCAGCCCAGCGGCATGTCGGTGCCGTAAACGACCTGGCTTGCACCCATCTCCGCGACGAGGTGGCGCAGACCTTCGTCGGAGAAGACCATTGAGTCGGCAAAAACCTGCGTGCGCAGGTATTCCCGCGGCGGTTTCAGGTTGCGGCAGTCCTCCGCGCCCCCGCCGTTACATGCCACCTCGGTGCGTCCGAAATACGACGGCAGGTACCCGCCGCCGTGCGCGCCGCAGATCTTGAGGTTCGGAAACCGATCGAAGGTTCCATCGAAGATCATGCGCGTCAGCAGAAAGCCGGTCTCAAGCGGATTGCCGACGATGTTGCCAAGATCGCCGGGAAAGTCCAGCGCGCCTTCCATGACGATATTGCGCGCACCCGCGGGATGCACGAAGACCGGCACGTCGAGTTCCTCGCACTTGGCCCAGAACGGATCGTAAGCCTCCGACGCCGGCGCCTCGCCGTTGACGTGCCCGGCAATCGATGCGCCGCGGGCGCCAAGCCGGTTAACGGCGTAGTCGAGTTGATCCGCTGCAAGGTCCGGAAACTGCAACGCGACCGAACTCAATGCGACGAACCGGTCGGGATACCGATTGCACCAGTCCGCAAAGCCTTCGTCCTGAATGCGAATGATCTCGCTGGCCAGGCCGCGGTCTTCAGCGAGGTACCACCAGTACTGGTTCGCGCTGATAACCGAGACGTCGATGCCCCATTCATCCATCATCGTGATGCGGCTTGGCTCCAACAGCCGAGGTCCGCCGATGGTCCGCTCGACGTTTGTGCCGCGAATGACCTCCTCGACTTCCTTGATCGATGCATGCGCGTGGATGTCGACGGTCTTGATGCGCTTGCCCGCAATCCAGATTTCCTTGCGCTCCTGAGCCCACGCTGCCGGCCTGGCCGCCAACAGGCCCGACGCCAATCCGATCATGCCTAAAAACTCTCTTCGACTCGCCATGTACAAATCCCTTTTTACGCGCCTGCCCGATACCGAGTGTGCCTGGAGGTCGGACAAAAGTCAGCGATGAGTTTACCCGCTTGCGCAACCGCAGTTTAAGATTGAATTCACGAGAACCGCTGTATCGGCGGCAATATCGATGAGGATACATGGACAACGGCCAGTTTGGCGGCGCCGGCAGGCAATGACGATGCGCGTTTGCATGTGGTCGGGGCCGCGCAACATCTCAACCGCAATGATGCGAAGCTGGGAAAACAGGCCCGATTGCACGGTGGTCGACGAGCCTTTCTACGCTTGTTATCTGCGGGAGACGGGCCTGCCGCACCCTGCACGGGAGGCCGTGATTGCTTCCCAAAGCACCGACCGCTCGGAAGTAATCCGCCAACTGACCAGGCAACCCGTGGCCACGCCGCTGTTCTACCAGAAGCACATGACCAAGCACATGCCGGCGGGCGTGGACATGGGATGGTGCGCCGCCATGCGGCACTGCTTCCTCATTCGCGACCCCGCCGAGGTCATCGCCTCCTACCTGAAAAGGATGCCGTCGGTGGACGAGCACGATATCGGCATCGCAAGGCAAGCCGAGTTGTTCAGGGAGATTTCCGCGGAAACGGGTACCCCACCCTGCGTAATTGACGCCGCCGATGTGCTCGGCGATCCGGGTGCCGCGCTGGCCTCAATGTGCGGTTACCTCGGCGTCGACTTTCTGCCCGAATCCATGCTTTCCTGGCCGCCCGGACGCCGAGAGTCCGACGGAGTCTGGGCGCCTCACTGGTATGGCAACGTGGAAAAGTCCACGGGTTTCAAGCGCTACCACCGCTCGGTTCCGAGAGTGCCGGACAAGTACCAGGCTCTGTGCGACAGCGCACGCACAGACTACGAGTGGCTGAGCGCATTCAGGCCAGCTTGATGGCGGTAATGGCCGTCGGTCAGAACCTGTCCAGGTCGTTGGCGATCACCACGTCTCCGTCGTAGGCCGTTCGCACTTGCTGCACATAGCCGTCGACCAGCTCCGGATCGGTATACCCCGGAGAAAAGTGGGTGATGACCACCCTGCCGACATTTGCCCTGGTCGCCATCTCCCCAACCTGCACCGGTGTCAGGTGGTGTGCCCTTAGATGACTCGCAACGCGTTCGAATACCGGCTGGGGCATCGTTGGATTCTCATGACGCAGATTCGCCACGGCCCAGTCCATGTCCATCATTTCGCTGACCAGGATGTCGGCATCCCGGGCCAGTTCTTCCACTGCCTCGCTGGGCCCCGTATCGCCCGTATACACGATCGATCTGTCGGGCAGATCGAATCTGAACGACAAGGACTGGAACCGGTCGCGGTCGTAGTCAATCCCAGGAAAGCCAAAGTGCGTATTGTCAACCACGGTCACGGTCATCCCGTCGAACTGAAGGACGTCCCCATCGCGAATCTCGACAACCTCGGTATCGCGTTCGGCCGGGTCCCTGGTTCTACCGCTCGTGGCAGAACCCGTATCGATAAATGGTTGCATGAAGGCAAAAATGGCATCGACCAGTTGCCGCGTCCCGGGCGGGCCGTAGATGGTGACCGGTTCCGGAGCGGTTGTCTGGTATCGCAGTCCCACGAGTGCCGGCAACCCGCCGATATGATCGAAGTGCAGGTGGCTGATGAAAATGGCCCGGAGCGAATGCATTGAGTAACCCGCAGTAACGAGCCGGCCGGCGGCGCCGTCTCCGGCGTCGATGAGGTACGTATCATCGCCCCGCACAAGCACATTGGCCGGCTGCGACCGCTCGGGATGCGGATACGGGCCCGCGATGGTTCCGAGCGTGATGAACTCGTTCGCCGGCGATGATTTCTGCGCTATCGACGACGGTGAGATCGCCGCGAAACACGTTGCACACGCCATTGCAACGATGATTCTTATACGTAGTAGCTTCATGCTGTGTTCCACCTTCAAACGGCTCGGCTCTCTAGTGCGAAATGCGCAACGCACCCGTATAGTCTACGGCACGTCTGACAGTCGCAGCAGCGGGACAAGGAAAAATGAGAGCTATTCATGCAATGAGTGACAGGATCCGCTGGCCTGTCCAGCGCAAAAGCACTAGCCGACGCACCGAGCGACTACTCCCCCTTACGCGCCCGGAATAGACGAGTTTTTTGTGACCAAGATGGACCATTCCCTGGAGACGCTGCTCACCCAAGCCGGGCACTTCGTCGATCCGGAAACGGGCGCGATCGTGCCGCCCATTCATCCATCGACAACCTACAGGCGCGACGAGCGTTACGAGTTGCAGGGGTTCGAGTACAGCCGCGTGGCCAATCCGACCGGTCGCCGAGTCGAAGGGGTCCTGGCAAGCCTGGAAGGCGCCGAGGACGCTTTGCTGTTCTCGTCGGGGCTCGCAGGTGTGTCCACGTTTTTCGAGACTGTGAACTCGGAGCAGCGTATCGTTGCGCCGCGGGTAATGTACCACGGCGCCGCCGACTGGCTGCGCCGGCTCGCGGATCGTCGCGGGATCGATGTTGCCTTTTTCGATGCCACTGCATCTGACGCCCTTGAGCATGCGGTTCAGGTCGGAGAAACCGCAGTTGTCTGGATCGAGCCCTCGGTGAATCCGACCTGGGACGTGATCGACGTACGAGCCGCATCGGAGGCGGCGCACGCAGCAGGTGCAATCCTCGCGGTCGATGCCACGGTGACGCCGGCGGTGACGCTTCGGGCCCTGGACCTCGGTGCCGACATTGTCTTTCATTCCGGCACCAAGTATCTCGCCGGACACAGCGACGTGACGGCCGGTGTGCTGGCGACACGGGCCGCCGATATGCGCTGGGAGGACATCAAGCGTGCCCGCACCCTGATGGGCGGCGTGCTTGGCCCCTTCGAGAGTTGGCTGCTGTTGCGCGGCATGCGCACCCTTCACCTGCGCTACGAACGGCAGTCGGCCAACGCGCTGGCACTTGCCCGGCATTTCGAGAATCACCCGGGGCTTGAGGCGGTGCTGTATCCAGGATTGGAGTCTCACCCCGGTCACGCGATAGCGGCGCGGCAGATGAAGGGCGGGTTCGGGGCCATGCTCTCGCTGCTCATCGGCGGCGATGCCGACGATGCCAGGCGGGTGGCGACGCGCACGCGGTTATTCGTTCCCGCGACCTCGCTTGGCGGCGTCGAAAGCCTGATCGAGCACCGCGCCACGGTGGAGGGCCCAGACAGTATCGTGCCGGCAAACCTGCTGCGCCTTTCCGTCGGCATCGAGCGGGTCGACGAACTCATCGCGGACCTGGAGCAGGCGCTGGCCTGAGGCAGCCGGGACCTGCTCCCCGGAATGATGGCGGTAATCCTCGGCCGCGTGAGCGGCGTATCGGCCGTCAATCGCGCGACGGGCGAGTCTCTGCTGTTCGAGGCGCTGAGAGGCCGCTACGGCTCAAGCAACGACTCGACCAGATCCGCATAGTTCCGGGCCTGCTGCCGGCGCACCTCCTCGTAGCCGTCGCCGTCCAGGTACTCCGTATTTTCGCCGAGTTGCGCCATCATCTGATGGTAGAGCGGCTCGTCCTGCATGCGGGCGAGAGCCTGGCGAAGGATAGCCAACCGATCCTCGGGCGTGCCCGCCGGCGCCATGATGACTCGGTGAATGAATCCCGTGGTGGGCGGCAGTCCGATCTCCACGAAGGTGGGCACGTCCGGGTCCATGCGCTCGGATCCGGCGGTGGCGAGAAGGCGCGCCCTCCCGGCCTCGACGTCCGCAACCACGGTGGCCGGAAACGCCATGGAGAAATCCACATCGCCTGCCATGAGCGCCGCCTTGGCCGGCCCGCCGCCGCGGTATGGCACAAACCGGAACTGCAGATCCAGATTTCTCA